>NZ_JBFBCE010000154.1:0-9812 GCF_040689595.1 Streptosporangium sp. NPDC051023
TCCCCGGTCGCCGTCCCCGGCCTGACCGGCGTCGGTCAGGTCAGCAGCCGCGGCGGGGCGGGGGGCGGCCGGGGCTCCGGCGGCCACGGCACTGGCGTCCAGATGTCCGCCAGCACGTCCGCGACCGCCTGGCGGACATCCTGCGGAGCGCCGACGCCCCCGGTGGCGAGCAGCGCGCCGAGCAGGTCGGCGGCCGTGGGCCGCAGCGCGGGATCCTTGACGAGCGAGGCCTCGACCGCAGGACGCAGCAGGGCGGGCACGGAGGCGACGCGCGGTGGTTCGACCAGGACGCGGCGGGCCAGCAGATCGGCCTCACCCGCGCCGAAGGGATGGTGGCCGGTGGCGGCGTAGGCGACCAGGCACCCCCAGGCGAAGACGTCGGAGGCGGGCAGCGCGGGACCGCCGGTGAGCCGCTCGGGAGCCACCCAGCCGGGACTGCCCATGACCTGCCCCGCCTCCGTGTGCGCGGCGAGGGTGTCCACATCCCTGGCGATGCCGAAGTCGATCAGCCTCGGCCCCGCGGCCGACAGCAGCACGTTGCCGGGCTTGAGATCGCGGTGGACCAGGCCCGCCTCGTGCACCGCGACCAGCGCGGCCGCGACCCCGAGGGCGACGCCGTAGGCGAGGTCGGGGGGAAGCGGGCCGCGCGAGGCCATCACCTGCGACAACGCGGGCCCGGGAATGTATTCGGAGACCAGATACTGCCGTTCCCCGTCAATGCCGTCCTCGACGACCGCGGCGGTGCAGAAGGGCACGACCCGCCGGGAGAAGATGACCTCCTCCGCGAAACGGGCACGGAGGGTGGCGTCGTGCAGATGCGCCGGATGCGGCGTCTTGAGCGCGACCACTCCCCCCTGCGGGTGCTCGGCCAGGTAGACCACGCCCATCCCGCCGACGCCGAGGCGCCCGAGCAGCAGGTAGCGGCCGATGATGACCGGGTCCCCGACGGTCAGGGGCCGCACACCGGGCGGCATGCCGTTCATGGGACCAGTTCCGCCACGTGCCATCCTGGTTGAGCCTCTCGTGTACGCGGTGCGGCAAACACACTGTGGCGAAACCGGAGAGACCTTCGCCCCCGACCTGTCAGAAGGGGTATGGAAGGTAAGGCGAATCATCCCTCAAGGTAAGTAACCGGTGATGCCACAGAGGTAGTGCGGCGCTCGGCGGAAGGACGTGGCCACGCCGTACGGCACCGGCCCGTCCCCGAAAACCCGTTGCCGTGCCCCCGGGGGACGACAACGATAGGAGGGTTGTCCCGATCTCTCCCAGGAGGCAGCCTTCCTCCTCTACACACGCATCGCCTGGTACGGCTTCCGCCGCCACTCCACCTACCGAGCCGCCGCCCTCGCCGGAGCCTTCACCAACACCGTCTTCGGGATCCTCCGCGCCTACGTACTGATCGCCCTGTGGGAGTCCCGGCCGGGACTCGCCGGATACGACATCACCGACGCCGTGACCTTCTGCTTCCTCAGCCAGGCCTTCATCGGGCCGATGCAGGTCTTCGGCGGCGGCCTGGACCTGGCAGGGCGCGTGCGGAGCGGTGACGTCGCCGTCGACCTCGTCCGGCCGGCCTCACTGCAGCTGTGGAGCCTCGCCGACGACGTGGGAAGGGCCGCCTACCTGTTCCTGCTGCGCAGCCTGCCGCCGACGGTCGTCGGCGCGGCCCTCTTCGGCCTCGTCGTCCCCGTCGACCCGATGACCTGGCTCTCCTTCGCCGCGGGCTTCGCGCTCGGGGTCGTCGTCAGCTTCGGCTGGCGTTATCTGATCGCGCTGTCCGCCTGCTGGATCATCGACGACAAGGGGGTGCAGTCCCTGTCACTGGTGCTGACATTCTTCTTCAGCGGCATGGTGCTGCCGCTCAACCTGTTCCCCGGCTGGCTCGGCACCCTCGCCCAGGCGCTCCCCTGGTCGGCGATGGTCCAGGTCCCCGCCGACCTCTATCTCGGCAAGCGGGACATCCTCGGCGCACTGGGCTTCCAGGCCGCCTGGGCGGTCGCGCTGCTGGCGCTCGGCGCCCTGGTCACCCTCGCCGCCCGCCGCAAGGTGGTGATCCAGGGTGGCTGACGGCACGACCGCCCAGAGAGATCCGGGAAGGAAGGCGAACGGCTGACATGATCAGGACCTATATCCTGCTGGCCTGGACGTGGGTGAGAGCGTCGGCCCAGTATCCAGGATCGCTGGCCATGCTGGCGATCGGCTCGTTCGCCGTCAACGCGCTCGACGTCGTGGCGATCTGGGTGATCTTCGAGCACACCCGGTCCCTCGCCGGGTTCAACCGGGCCGAGGTGATGTTCCTCTACGGCACCTCGGGACTGTCCTTCGCGCTGAGCGACATGCTTTTCGGCAACGTGGACCGGCTCAGCCAGCACATCAAGACCGGCACCTTCGACACCATGCTCATCCGCCCGGCCGGCGCGTTCGTCCAAATGGCCGTCGACCGCTTCGGCGTGCACCGCCTCGGCCGGACCATCCAGGCCACGGTCGTGCTCGCCATCGCCATGCCCGGCCTCGGCCTGTCCTGGAGTAGGGCCTGGATGGTCCCGCTGATGGTCCTGTGCGGAATCGTCATCTTCACCTCGATCTTCGCCCTCGGCGGCGCACTGCAGTTCCTGCTGGTCAACGCGCCGGAGGTGGCCAACGCCTTCACCTACGGCGGCAGCACGCTCACCCAGTACCCGCTGAGCGTCTACGGCGGCGAACTCGTCAAAGGGGTGACGTTCATCGTGCCGCTGGCGTTCGTGAACTGGCAGCCCGCGCTGTTCGTGCTGGACCGGCCAGATCCCTTCGGCCTGCCGTACTGGCTGCGGTTCGCCGCCCCCCTCGCCGCCCTGGCCCTCGCCGGCGCCGCCGTACTCGCCTGGCGGGCGGGCATCCGCCGCTACCGCTCAACGGGGAGTTGACGCACATGATCGAAGTCGAAAGGGTCTGCCGCTCGTTCACCGTCGGCCGCCGTCGCGCGCGCAGGACGGTGCACGCCGTACAGGACCTGTCGTTCACCGTCGGGACCGGAGAGTTCGTCGGCTACCTCGGCCCGAACGGCGCGGGAAAGTCCACCACGATCAAAATGCTCACCGGTGTCCTCGCGCCGACCTCGGGCCGGGTCGAGGTGGCCGGGCTCGACCCGACGCGGCGCCGTACGGCTCTCGCCCGCAGGATCGGCGTCGTCTTCGGCCAGCGGACCACCCTGTGGTGGGACCTGCCGCTCAGGGACAGCTTTGAACTGATCCGACACCTTTACAAAGTAGATCGCACCGTTTTCCGCAGCAGGCTTGAGGAGCTGACCACCCTGCTCGACCTGGCCGGGTTCATGAACACCCCGGTCCGCCAGCTCAGCCTGGGCCAGCGCATGCGCGGCGACGTCACCGCGGCCCTCCTCCACGACCCCGCGGTGCTCGTACTCGACGAGCCGACCATCGGCCTGGACGTGGTCAGCAAGGCCGCCATGCGCGAGTTCCTGCGCCGCATCAACGCCGAGCGCGGGACCACGGTCCTGCTCACCACCCACGATCTGGGCGACATCGAGAAACTCTGCCGCCGCGTGATGCTCATCGACCACGGCCGCCTGACCTTCGACGGAACCCTTGACGACCTGCGCGCGACCGCGCCGGACGAGGACTCCATCGAGGACGTGGTCGCCCACCTCTACACCGGGGGGAGCATGCCGCGCGCGGGTGAGGCCACACCCCCCTGACCACAAGGGTTGTCCGTTCGACAGGAAATCCCTGACAATCAACGGCGAACGGACCGAGTTGTCGCGAGAGGGGCGGGTAACCGGAATTCCACGACCAGAACGAGCACTGGATCCCACCGAAGGAAGCCTCTCCCGGTTCGCCGCCGACCTCAGGCTGCTGCGGGAGAAGAACGGGCGCCCGAGCTACCGGGAGCTCGCCCGCAGGGCCCACTTCTCCACCAGCACCCTCTCCGAGGCGGCGGGCGGCAAGCGGCTTCCCAGCCTGGCGGTCACCCTCGCCTACGTCGAGGCCTGCGGCGGGGACCGCGCCGAATGGCGGAACCGCTGGACGGCCCTCTCCGAGGAACTCACCGGCGGCATGCCACCGCCCGGCGGCGGCACCGCCCCGTACCGGGGGCTGGCCGCCTACGAACCACAGGACGCCGCCCGCTTCCACGGGCGCGCCAGGCTGGCCGGCGAGCTCGCCGACCGGGTGAACAACCACCGCTTCCTGGCGGTGTTCGGCCCGTCGGGCTGCGGCAAATCCTCGCTCATCAGAGCGGGAATGGTGCCCGCCGTCACCGGCCGGGACCGGTCGGCGATCCTGCTGACGCCCGGCTGCAGCCCGCTCGCCGAACTCGCGGCCCACCTGTCCAAGGCCGCGGGGACGCCCGCGGGCCCGCTCCTCGCCGACCTCGCCGAGGATCCGGCCCGCACCGCTCTCGCGGTACGGCAGGCACTGGCCGCCCGTCCCCCGGGCCACGAACTGCTCATCGTGGCCGACCAGTTCGAGGAGGTGTTCACGCTGTGCGCCTCGGCGGACGAGCGTGACGCCTTCATCTCGGGACTGCTCGCCGCCGCGCAAGAGGGCCACGGCGCCCGCGTGGTGATCGGCGTGCGGGCCGACTTCTACGCTCGCTGCGCCGAGCACCCCGCCCTGGTGGCCGCCCTGCGCGACGCCCAGTTCCTGGTCGGCCCGATGACCGCGGCCGAGCTGCGCGAGGCCGTGACCCGCCCCGCGGAGCAGATGGGGCTGATGGTGGAGAACGCGCTGGTCTCCACCATCGTCGCGGACGCCGCGGGCAGGCCCGGCGCGCTGCCGCTGGTCTCGCACGCCATGCTGCAGGCGTGGGAGCGGCGGCGCGGCACCACCATCACCCTGGCGGGATACCAGGCGGCCGGCGGGATGGGCGGCGCCGTCGCGCAGAGCGCCGAGGAGGTCTACGCGGACCTGGAGGAGATCCACGGAGACCTCGCACGGCGCGTGCTGCTGCGGCTGACCGACGTCGACGAGGACGGAGTCGCGACCCGGCGCCGCGTCCAGGCCGCGGAGTTCGGCGAGGATCCCGCCACCGCCGAGATCCTGAACCACCTGGCCAAGGCCCGCCTGCTGACCCTCGGGGAGAAGAGCGTCGAGATCACCCACGAGGCGCTGATCGGGGCGTGGCCCCGGCTGCGCGCGTGGCTCGAGGAGGACAGGGACGGCCTGCGCCTGCACCGCCAGCTCGGCCAGGCGGCGGCGACCTGGGAGTCTCTCCGCCGCGACCCCGGGGCCCTCTACCGGGGGGTGCGGCTGGACGCGACCGAGGAGTGGGCGGCCGGGTCACGGGCCGGGCTGACCTCACGGGAGCGGGAGTTCCTCGATCTCAGCCTCGCCGCGCGGGACGGCGAGTCGGCGGCGCGGCGCGGACGCCTGCGGCTCGCGCTGACCGGGGCGGGCCTGGTGCTGGCGCTGGTCAGCGCGCTCGCGATCGTCGCGCTGCGCCAGGCGGACCACGCCGCGGCAGAACGGGACCTGGCCTTCTCCTGGCAGCTCGTCGCCAACGCCAGGGAGCAGCTCTCGCTCGACCCCGAGGTGGCGCTCCTGCTGGCCCGGCAGGCGTACGACATCGCGGCGACCCCCCAGACCGAGACCATGCTCCGCCAGGCGACCCTGGAGTCACGGCTGCGCGCCACGCTGCCCAGCGGGCACACGGGCCCCGTCTACGGCGTCGCGTTCAGCCCCGACGGGCGCCGCCTGGCCAGCGGCGGCGCGGACGGAGCCGTGCGGCTCTGGGACTGGAACCGGGCCGACCCCGCGGCGAGCCGCCAGACCGGCACGCTGCGCGGTCATCGTGGATGGGTGCTGGCCCTGGCCTTCAGCCCCGACGGGCGCCGCCTGGCCAGTACCGGCCACGACGGGACGGTGCGGCTGTGGACGGTGGACGACGCCGCCTCGGCCCCCGTCGTGCTGAACGGAGGCGGAGGCAGCGCCCGCGACATCGCCTTCAGTCCCGACGGACGCCGCCTGGCCGCGGTCGGCGACGACGGGGCGGTGCGGCTGTGGGCGGTGGACGACCCGACGGACTCCGTGACCGTCCAGGGCCCCGGAGGACCGCTGCTCGCCGTCGCGTTCAGCCCGGACGGACGGCACCTGGCCACCGGCGGAAGCGACGGGACGGTCCGGATCACGGGCGCGGACGGCCGCGGCGAACCGGAGATCCTGCGCGGGCACACCGGCTCGGTCGACCACCTCGCCTACGACCGGGACGGCACCCGCCTGGCCGGCGCCGGGACGGACGGCACCGCCCGGGTCTGGCCCCTCGGCGGCTCCGGCGACCCCATGGTGCTGCGCGGCCACGACGGCAGCGTGGACAACGTGGCGTTCACCCGGGAAGGCCAGGTCGTCACGGCCGGGGAGGACGGCACGATCCGGGTGTGGAACGCGGCGAGCGGCGTCCACCCGCTCATCCTGCGCGGCCATGACGGAACCGTGTGGGCTACGGCTCCGGATCCCGGCGGCACCCTGCTGGCCAGCGCCAGCGACGATGGCACCGTCCGCGTGTGGGATCCGGTCAGTCCAGGCCACCCCGTGGTGCTGCCGGGTCACCCGGGAGGCGCCTGGACCGCCGAGGTCGCCGCGGACGGACGGCAGGTGATCTCCGGCGGCGGCGACAACACGGTGCGGGTCTGGAACACCGACGGCAGCGGCACACCTGTCGTGCTGCGCGGAGGCGCAGACGGGATCATGGGACTGGCCACGAGCCGCCAGGGGACACGGGTCGCGGGCGGCTCGCGGGACGGAACGGTCCGGGTGTGGGACTGGAGCCGCGGCGGCGCCCCCGTCGTGCTGCGCGGCGGATCGGGACCGATGATGAACGCGGCGTTCTCCCCCGACGGGCGGACCGTCGCCGGCGCGGGCAGCGACCGGACGATCCGTCTGTGGAACGCCGACGGCACCGGCACGCCCCGCGCCCTGACCGGCCATCTGGACCTGGTGAAGTCCGTTTCGTTCAGCCCCGACGGACGCAGGCTGGCCAGCGCCTCCTGGGACGGCACCGTCCGCGTCTGGGACCTGTCGGGCCGGACCGGGCCACTGGTCCTCACCGGGCACGAGGGTCCCGTCTGGACGGCCGTCTTCAGCCCCGACGGACGCAGGATCGCCAGCTCGGGAAGCGACGGCACCGTCCGCCTCTGGGACACGGAGGGCCACGGCACGCCGACCGTCCTGCGGGGACACCAGGGCGCGGCCTGGAGCCTGTCGTTCAGCCCCGACGGGCGGCGCCTGGTCAGCGCGGGCACCGACGGCACCGTCCGCGTCTGGTCCGTCACGGGCACGACGGACGCGATCGTGTTCCGCGGCTTCGGCGCCTCCGTCGAGGCCGTCACCCACCTCCCGGACGGCCGCCTGGTCACCACGCACGGCGACGGCACCATCAGGATCTGGACCTGCGAGGTGTGCGGTCCGGTGCCCGGCCTGCTCTCGCTGGCGGCGAGTCGTACGACGCGTGCCCTGAGCCATGACGAGCGCGCCATCTTCCTCCACGAAGCGGGCCCCTGACCGCAATGACCGGCCTGATCATGGATCAGGCCGGTCATCGTCTCGCGGTTGGGCGTCACCGACCCCCGGGCCCCGGGTCGCAGATGCCGGTGCCCGGCCGATGAGTGCCGGGTTCGTGGACGCCCGCTACCGCGGGCGATGCCCGATGCGCGCGCTCACGGCGATCGGGGGGGCATGGAATCGAGCGCATGGGGCCGGAGGGGTTTCCCGCGTCAGGCGACGAGGTTGACGTAGTAGCGCGAGTAACCGTTCAGGTCGACCAGTCGGGCGCCGACCCGCCTGGCAGCGGTGCTGCCGATGTTGACACAGGAGTCGAAGGCGTTCTGGTAGACGTAGAACGGACCGTAGGGACCGGTCCAGACGGCGCCGTTCGCGGCTTCCGCGTAGAACGCGGCGTAGCGGTTGTTGGTGTTGATGACGTAAGCCTCACCACCGGGGTCGATGGCCCACCAGCCACGGGTGCCCCACTGACCGTAGTCGCGGCAGCCGTCCGGGCTGTAGAACATGATCGCGACCCACACCTTGGAACTGTAGCGGTTACGGAAGTGCAGCTCCATGGTCTACTCCTCCGGTTCCGCGAAGCGCTGGGCCAGCGGCCGGGCGTCGAGCTGCTCGTCCGCCAGAGGGGGCAGGTGGTCGTCGGCGCTGGCGGCGACGGCGACTCGGTCGGCGGTCCCAGGACGTGCGTTGGACTCACCGATGTCGGCTCCCGTGGCGTCCACGAACGCCACCCGGGGGTCGGGATGACGTTCGGTGCCGTTGTCGGGCATGTCTCACCTCTATCTCTTGAATGCGTAGGGTGATCGAGCAACAACGTACAGTTAGAGTCACGGGTGTGTAAAGAGGGGCTGTGGCACACCCGTGGGCGACGAGCGTCCCGGCCGCGCGGGTCCCGGCGCAGGCCCGCCCGCACTCTCCCGCCCCGCACGATCAGGACGTTCGCGCTGACGAGAACTCCACCGCCCTGTCAGCAAAACCCGAAAAGACGGGGGGTGCGGGGGCGTGAGAACATATGGGGCATCATGCGTGCCCGCCTCCCGTTACGCCTCATGCGCACGGCTGCCTTCTCGGCCGTCTGCGTGGCGCTCGCCGCACTCGGCCACCTGGCCGCGGGCGGCTCGGGACCGGCGCCGTTGGCGGTCGCGGCGGGCGGCGCCACGGTCATGGCCGTGACCGCGGCGCTGGCGGGGCGTGAGCGGTCGGCCACGGCGATCAGCGTCGGCCTGTCCGCCATGCAGCTGTTCCTGCACGAGCTGTTCGCCTTCGACGACCCCTCGGGGATCTCCCTGGCCGTGCACGCCCACGGCGGGGGGCTCGGCGAGAACCTCGGCATGCTCCTCGCGCACCTCACCGCCACGCTGGTCACCGGCTGGTGGCTGGCTCGCGGCGAGGCCGCCCTGTGGGCGCTGCTCCGCGCGGCGGGGCGGCGGCTGGGCGCGGCGTTCCGCCTGTTCCCGCCGCCCGCCGTCCCCGCTCCCCCGCGCGCGGTTTTCCCCGCCGTCGCGCCCGCTCCCGTGCGGGAGCTGCTCCGTCACACCGTCAGCAGACGCGGTCCTCCACTTCCCGCCGTCTGAGTCACCTCCCGTCACCGCAGGACCCAAATCTCGAAGTGGAGAATCCGCATGTCCGTTTCCTCAGTGTGCCGCCGTGCCGTCGCCGTGACCGCCGGTGTCACCGCGCTCACCCTGGGCTTGGCCCTCCCCGCCCTCGCGCACGTGAGCATCAACCCCGGCAGCGCCGAGCAGGGGGGTTTCACCAAGGTCGCCTTCCGGGTGCCCAACGAGCGGGACAACGCCTCGACCGAAAAGGTCGAGGTCGCCTTCCCCACCGACCACCCGCTGCCGTTCGTCTCGGTCAAGCCGGTTCCCGGCTGGGACGTCAAGATCGTCCGGGGCAAGCTGCCCAAGCCGGTGACCACCGAGTACGGCGAGGTCACCGAGGCCGTCACGAAGGTCACCTGGTCGGGTGGAAAGATCGACCCGGGCCAGTTCCAGGAGTTCGAGGTGTCCATGGGGATGCTGCCGAAGGACACCGACCAGCTCACCTTCCCCACGACCCAGGGCTACACGGGTGGTGAGGTCGTCAAGTGGGTCGACCCGCCGAAGGCCGACGGCTCCGAGGCCGACCACCCGGTGCCGACCCTGAAGCTCACGCCCGCCTCGGGAGAGGGAGACGAGCACGGCGCGGGCTCGGCGAGCCCGTCCGCGGCCCCGGCCGCGTCGACCACCATGTCCGCGGCCGAGCCCGGCCTCTCCGTCGCGCCGGTCGCCGCCGAGCAGGCGTCCTCCTCCGACGGCACCGCCCGCCTGCTCGGCGGCGCGG
>NZ_JBFBCE010000155.1:0-9668 GCF_040689595.1 Streptosporangium sp. NPDC051023
GCTGGGACATCTCCGGCGTCGAGGAGGCCTGGGCCGAGCGGCTGCGCGACAAGGGCTTCGCCGAGGTCGACCCGCGCACCAACATGGCCACCCCGGTCTTCGACGGCGCGAACGAGGAAGAGATCATCGGGCTGCTCGACAACACCCTGGTGAACAGGGACGGTGGCCGCATGGTCGGCCCGAACGGAAAGGCCCGCCTCTTCGACGGGCGTTCCGGCGAGCCGTTCCCGCACCCGATCTCGGTCGGCTACATCTACATCCTGAAGCTGCTCCACCTGGTCGACGACAAGATCCACGCGCGCTCGACCGGCCCGTACTCCATGATCACCCAGCAGCCGCTCGGCGGTAAGGCCCAGTTCGGTGGCCAGCGCTTCGGTGAGATGGAGGTGTGGGCCCTGGAGGCCTACGGCGCCGCCTACGCCCTCCAGGAGCTGCTGACGATCAAGTCCGACGACGTCCTGGGCCGGGTGAAGGTCTACGAGGCGATCGTCAAGGGCGAGAACATCCCGGAGCCGGGCATTCCCGAGTCCTTCAAGGTCCTCATCAAGGAAATGCAGTCGCTGTGCCTGAACGTCGAGGTGCTCTCCAGCGACGGCATGTCCATCGAGATGCGCGACACCGACGAGGACGTCTTCCGCGCCGCGGAGGAGCTCGGCATCGACCTGTCTCGGCGCGAGCCGAGCAGCGTCGAAGAGGTCTGATCTAGAAGCTGAGGAGGGGAATAACAAGTGCTGGACGTCAACTTCTTCGACGAGCTTCGGATCGGCCTCGCGACGGCTGACGACATCCGCCAGTGGTCGCACGGTGAGGTCAAGAAGCCCGAGACCATCAACTACCGGACCCTCAAGCCCGAGAAGGACGGACTCTTCTGCGAGAAGATCTTCGGTCCGACCCGGGACTGGGAGTGCTACTGCGGCAAGTACAAGCGCGTCCGCTTCAAGGGCATCATCTGTGAGCGCTGTGGCGTCGAGGTGACCCGCGCCAAGGTGCGTCGTGAGCGGATGGGCCACATTGAGCTGGCCGCGCCCGTCACGCACATCTGGTACTTCAAGGGTGTCCCGTCCCGGCTGGGATACCTGCTCGACCTGGCCCCGAAGGACCTCGAGAAGGTCATCTACTTCGCGGCCTACATGATCACGCACGTCGACAAGGAAATGCGCGAGCGTGACCTGCCGTCGCTCGAGGCGAAGATCTCGGTCGAGCGCCAGCACGTCGAGCAGCGCCGTGACGCCGACATCGAGGCCAGG
Source organism: Streptosporangium sp. NPDC051023 (assembly GCF_040689595.1). Lineage (NCBI taxonomy): Bacteria > Bacillati > Actinomycetota > Actinomycetes > Streptosporangiales > Streptosporangiaceae > Streptosporangium > Streptosporangium sp. NPDC051023. The sequence goes on from NZ_JBFBCE010000155.1 coordinate 1,248, forward strand.
CAGAAGAAGCTCGAGACCGACCTGGCCGAGCTTGAGGCCGCGGGCGCCAAGGGCGACCAGCGCCGCAAGGTCCGTGAGGGCGCCGAGCGCGAGATGCGCCAGCTCCGTGACCGGGCCCAGCGTGAGCTGGACCGGCTCGACGAGGTCTGGAGCCGCTTCAAGAACCTCAAGGTCCAGGACCTCGAGGGCGACGAACTGCTCTACCGCGAGATGCGCGACCGTTTCGGCCGCTACTTCCGCGGAGGCATGGGCGCCCAGGCCATCCAGGAGCGTCTGACCAACTTCGACCTCGACCTCGAGGCCGAGAACCTCCGCGAGACGATCCGCAGCGGCAAGGGCCAGAAGAAGGCCCGCGCGCTCAAGCGTCTCAAGGTCGTCTCCGCGTTCCTGAACACTCGCAACTCGCCCAACGGCATGGTGCTGGACTGCATCCCGGTCATCCCGCCGGACCTGCGCCCCATGGTTCAGCTCGACGGTGGCCGGTTCGCCACCTCGGACCTGAACGACCTGTACCGCCGTGTGATCAACCGGAACAACCGCCTCAAGCGTCTTCTCGACCTCGGCGCGCCCGAGATCATCGTGAACAACGAGAAGCGGATGCTCCAGGAGGCCGTCGACGCCCTGTTCGACAACGGCCGCCGCGGTCGTCCGGTCACCGGCCCTGGCAACCGTCCCCTGAAGTCCCTCAGCGACATGCTGAAGGGCAAGCAGGGCCGGTTCCGCCAGAACCTGCTGGGCAAGCGAGTCGACTACTCGGGCCGTTCGGTCATCGTCGTCGGCCCGCAGCTGAAGCTGCACCAGTGCGGTCTGCCCAAGCAGATGGCGCTGGAGCTCTTCAAGCCGTTCGTGATGAAGCGCCTGGTCGACCTGAACCACGCGCAGAACATCAAGTCGGCCAAGCGGATGGTCGAGCGCGCGCGTCCGGTCGTGTGGGACGTCCTCGAAGAGGTCATCACCGAGCACCCCGTGCTGCTCAACCGCGCGCCGACGCTGCACCGCCTGGGCATCCAGGCCTTCGAGCCGCAGCTGGTCGAGGGCAAGGCCATCCAGATCCACCCGCTCGTCTGCACCGCGTTCAACGCGGACTTCGACGGTGACCAGATGGCCGTGCACCTGCCGCTGTCGGCGGAGGCGCAGGCCGAGGCCCGCATCCTGATGTTGTCCACCAACAACATCCTGAAGCCGGCCGACGGCAAGCCGGTGACCATGCCCACCCAGGACATGATCATCGGTCTGTACTCCCTGACCACGCTCAAGGACGACGACGAGGACGCTCCGGGCCAGGGCAGGGTCTTCGGCTCGGTCTCCGAGGCGCTCATGGCCTACGACCGGCGCGAGCTGGACATCCAGGCCAAGATCCAGATCCGGATGAAGGGCGACGTCCCGCCGCCCCGCGGCTGGGCCGCTCCCGAGGGCTGGGAGCAGGGCGACAGCTACCGCCTGGAGACCACGCTGGGCCGTTGCCTGTTCAACCAGACGCTGCCTGCGAACTACCCGTACGTCAACTCCCAGGTCGGCAAGAAGCAGCTGTCCGCGATCGTCAACGAGCTGGCGGAGAAGTACCCCAAGGTCGAGGTCGCCGCCGCGCTCGACGCGCTCAAGGACGCGGGCTTCTACTGGGCGACCAGGGCCGGTGTGACGATCTCCATCGAGGACGTCATCGCGCCGCCGAACAAGGCCGCGATCATGGAGACGTACGAGCGCAGGGCCGACAAGGTCCAGCGCGAGTACGAGCGCGGTCTCATCACCGACGAGGAGCGCCGTCAGGAGCTCATCGAGATCTGGACGCACGCGACCAGTGACGTGACCGACGACATGCAGAAGGCGTTCCCGAAGACCAACCCGGTCTGGATGATGGTCCAGTCGGGCGCCCGAGGAAACCTGATGCAGGTCCGGCAGATCTCCGGCATCCGCGGTCTGGTGTCCAACACCAAGGGTGAGACGATCCCGCGTCCGATCAAGGCCTCGTTCCGCGAGGGCCTGTCGGTGCTGGAGTACTTCATCTCCACCCACGGACAGCGGAAGGGTCTGGCCGACACCGCGCTGCGGACCGCCGACTCGGGTTACCTGACCCGTCGTCTGGTGGACGTCGCGCAGGACGTCATCGTCCGCGAGATCGACTGCGGCACCGACCGCGCCGTTCCGCTGCACGTCGGCGAGCGCGACGCCCAGGGCAACCTGGTCAAGGCGGAGAACGCCGAGAGCAACGTGCACGGCCGCATCCTGGCCGAGGACGTCGAGGTGGACGGCAAGGTCATCGCGAGCGAGGGCGTCGACATCAGCGACATCCACGTCACCGCGCTGGTCGAGGCCGGGATCGAGACCGTCAGGACCCGCAGCGCTCTCGTCTGCGAGGCCAAGATCGGTGTCTGCGCCACCTGCTACGGCCGTTCGCTGGCGACCGGCAAGCTTGTCGACGTCGGCGAGGCGGTCGGCATCATCGCCGCCCAGTCGATCGGTGAGCCCGGCACCCAGCTGACGATGCGGACCTTCCACACCGGTGGTGTGGCGGGCGCCGACATCACCCACGGTCTGCCCCGTGTCCAGGAGCTCTTCGAGGCGCGCGTCCCCAAGGGTGTCGCCCCGATCAGCGAGGCCGAGGGCCGGGTCCGCGTCGACGAGACCGACAAGACCCGGAAGATCGTGATCGTCCCGGACGACGGTTCCGAGGAGATCGCCTACCCGGTGTCCATGCGGTCCCGCATGCTGGTCTCCGACGGGCAGCGGGTCACGGTCGGCCAGCAGCTGATCGCCGGTGCCGTCAACCCCAACGAGGTGCTGCGCATCCTCGGCCCGAGGGCCGTGCAGCTGCACCTGGTGGCCGAGGTCCAGCAGGTCTACCGCTCGCAGGGTGTGTCGATCCACGACAAGCACATCGAGATCATCGTCAGGCAGATGCTCAAGCGCGTCAACGTGCTGGAGTCCGGCGACGCCGACATGCTGCCCGGTGAGCTCGTCGAGCGGCCGCGCTTCGAGCGGATCAACCGCGAGTGCGTGGCCGAGGGCGGCACCCCGGCCTCGGGGCGTCCGGTGCTGATGGGCATCACCAAGGCATCGCTCGCCACCGAGTCCTGGCTGTCCGCGGCGTCCTTCCAGGAGACGACCCGAGTGCTCACCGACGCGGCGATCCACGCCAAGTCGGACTCGCTGCTCGGTCTCAAGGAGAACGTCATCATCGGAAAGCTCATCCCGGCCGGTACCGGCATGCCGCAGTACCGCAACATCCGGGTCGAGCCCACCGAGGAGGCGAAGGCCGCGATGTACACCGTCGGCGGCTACGACGGCTCCGCGGCCGACTACACCTTCGGCTCCGGCTCGGGTGAGGCCGTGCCGCTGGAGGAGTACGACTTCGGGCAGTACAACCGCTAGGCCGGCGGGCGGAGGCCTGTCCGGTCTTCCCGCCCGATGATCGACGACGGCGCCCGGTCCCCGAGAGGGGGCCGGGCGCCGTCGCGTTTCGGGCTCCTTCGCCGATCTTCTTGACCGGAATGTTGCGGGGAAAGCCGTACGCCTATGGTGGGAACGGCCGGAGAAGTCCCTCCGGACGGGTAAACTTGTGTTGGACCCAACAGCGGTCGGCTGGAAATCGGCCGCGGAGTCGCGACACGAACACGGGCGCTCATAGCGGCGGCCGGAGAGCGCAACCGTTTTGACGTGTTGCGTTGGACTGGGTAGTCTTTCCGTTCGTGCCCGTGGCTTCATGGGCTCTCATGCGTGCGCGTCGACAGGTTTCCCGTCGGGGAGTTGACAGAGGCGCCGCGTGGCTTCCTCCACCGGAGCGGCCTGCCAGGGAGAGTGGCGCGACACGTGCGCGACACGCCCGAGCGCGTGGGTCGGAGTGGACGGAAAAACCGCAGGTCATGACACCGGCAGCGCCTGCAAAAGCAACAAAATTCGAATCACCGGCAAGCACGAACGGAGACGCGGTGCCTACGATTCAGCAGCTGGTCCGCAAGGGCCGCCAGGACAAGGTCACCAAGACCAAGACCCCGGCGCTCAAGGCCAGCCCTCAGCGACGCGGCACCTGCATGCGCGTTTACACCACGACCCCCAAGAAGCCGAACTCTGCGCTCCGCAAGGTCGCGCGTGTCCGGCTCACCAACGGTATCGAGGTCACGGCCTACATCCCGGGCGTCGGTCACAACCTTCAGGAGCACTCCATCGTGCTCGTTCGCGGTGGTCGTGTGAAGGACCTGCCGGGTGTTCGCTACAAGATCATCCGTGGTTCGCTGGACACCCAGGGTGTCCGTAACCGCAAGCAGGCCCGTAGCCGTTACGGCGCGAAGAAGGAGAAGTAAGAATGCCTCGCAAGGGTTCTCCTGGCCGTCGTCAGCTCATGGCTGACCCGGTCCACAACTCGCCCCTGGTCACCGCCCTCATCAACAAGGTGCTCCTGGACGGCAAGCGCTCCATCGCCCAGTCCATCGTGTACGGCGCCCTTGAGGGTGCCAGGGACAAGACCGGCAACGACCCGGTCGTCACCCTGAAGCGGGCACTGGACAACGTCAAGCCCACTCTTGAGGTCCGCAGCCGCCGTGTCGGTGGCGCGACCTACCAGGTCCCGGTTGAGGTGCGCGCCGCGCGCAGCACCACCCTGGCCCTGCGCTGGCTGGTGCAGTACTCCCGCGCCCGCCGCGAGAAGACCATGACCGAGCGCCTCATGAACGAACTGCTCGACGCCAGCAACGGCCTCGGCGCCAGTGTCAAGAAGCGCGAGGACACCCACAAGATGGCCGAGTCCAACAAGGCCTTCGCCCACTACCGCTGGTAACAGCGGGTTCGACGAGACGACGAGGACGCGAGAGAAGTGGCCACCACGACCGCTCTTGACCTGGCCAAGGTCCGAAACATCGGCATCATGGCCCACATCGACGCGGGCAAGACCACGACGACCGAGCGCATCCTGTTCTACACCGGTATCAACTACAAGATCGGTGAAGTCCACGAGGGCGCAGCCACGATGGACTGGATGGAGCAGGAGCAGGAGCGTGGTATCACCATCACCTCCGCTGCTACGACCTGCGAGTGGCTCGGCCACACGATCAACATCATCGACACCCCGGGTCACGTGGACTTCACGATCGAGGTGGAGCGCTCGCTCCGCGTCCTCGACGGTGCCGTCGCCGTGTTCGACGGCGTGGCCGGTGTGGAGCCGCAGTCCGAGACGGTGTGGCGTCAGGCCGACCGTTACGGCGTGCCCCGCATCTGCTTCGTCAACAAGATGGACCGCGTCGGCGCGGAGTTCCACCGCTGCGTCGACATGATGGTCAGCCGCCTGCACGCGACCCCCGCGGTCGTCCAGCTTCCCTGGGGCGTCGAGGCCGACTTCAAGGGCGTCATCGACCTGGTGAAGATGAAGGGCCTGCTCTGGAGCGCCGAGGCGGCCAAGGGCGAGATGTACGAGACCGTGGACATCCCGGCCGAGCACGCCGAGGCCGCCCGCGAGTGGCGTGACAAGCTCGTCGAGACCGTCGCCGAGAACGACGACGAGCTGATGGAGCTCTTCCTCGAGGGCGTCGAGCCCACCGAGGAGCAGCTGGTCGCGGCCATCCGCCGCGCGACGCTGAGCAGCGCCATCAACCCGGTCCTGACCGGCACCGCGTTCAAGAACAAGGGCGTCCAGCCTCTGCTCGACGCGATCGTCGCCTACCTCCCCGCTCCGATCGACATCCCGGCCTTCAAGGGCCACGCGGTCGGCAACGAGGACGAGGTCATCGAGCGTCACGCCGACGTGAACGAGCCCTTCTCCGCTCTGGCGTTCAAGATCATGAGTGACCAGCACCTGGGTCGTCTCACCTACATCCGCATCTACTCGGGCACGCTCGAGACCGGCACCGCCGTGGTCAACTCGGTGAAGGGCCGCAAGGAGCGGATCGGCAAGATCTACCAGATGCACGCCAACAAGCGCGAGGAGCGCCCGTCGGCGGTCGCCGGTCAGATCGTCGCCGTCATGGGTCTGAAGGACACCACGACCGGTGACACCCTGGCCGACCCGGCCAAGCCGGTCGTCCTGGAGTCGATGAACTTCCCGGCTCCGGTCATCAACGTCGCGATCGAGCCCAAGACCAAGGGCGACCAGGAGAAGCTGGGCACCGCGATCCAGCGTCTGGCCGAGGAGGACCCGTCCTTCCAGGTCCGTCGTGACGAGGAGACCGGGCAGACGGTCATCTGGGGTATGGGCGAGCTCCACCTGGAGATCCTCGTCGACCGGATGCGCCGCGAGTTCAAGGTCGAGGCCAACGTCGGCCGCCCGCAGGTGGCCTACCGCGAGACCATCCGCCGCAAGGTGGAGAAGGTCGACTACGTCCACAAGAAGCAGACCGGTGGATCGGGTCAGTTCGCGAAGGTCATCATCGACATCGAGCCGCTGGGCGAAGGCAACGACGGCTACGAGTTCGAGAACAAGGTCTCCGGCGGCCGCATCCCCAGGGAGTACATCCCCTCGGTCGACGCGGGCGCCCAGGAGGCCGCCGAGTTCGGTGTTCTCGCCGGTTACCCCATGGTCGGGGTCAAGGTCACCCTGCAGGACGGCGCCTACCACGAGGTGGACTCGTCCGAAATGGCCTTCAAGATCGCTGGCTCGATGGCCTTCAAGGAGGCCGCGCGCAAGGCGGACGCCGTAATCCTGGAGCCGATGATGGCCGTCGAGGTCACCACGCCCGAGGACTACATGGGTGACGTCATCGGTGACCTCAACGGTCGTCGCGGACAGATCCAGTCGATGGACGAACGCGGTGGAAACCGCGTCGTCAACGCGCTCGTGCCGCTCTCTGAGATGTTCGGCTACGTGGGTGACCTCCGTAGCAAGACGCAGGGACGCGCGAGCTACAGCATGCAGTTCGACTCCTATGCGGAAGTGCCTGCGCACATCGCCAAGGAGATCGTCGCGAAGGTGCGGGGCGAGTAAGTCCGGCATCCGTTTCGGTGAGGGGCGGCGAGGAGATCGCCGCCCCGCGACCGAGGGGTGCGGGACGAGTAAGTCCGGCACCCGGTTCGATGAGGGGCGGCGAGAGGATCGCCGCCCGTCGTCGAGGGTGTGCGGGCGAGGTTCTCACCGGCCGGTCCCTCTGGGAGCGGCCCCCCAAGCCCGAGTGAAAAGACGCAAGTCAAGTCAGAATCTCTAAGGAGACAGAGCAGTGGCCAAGGCCAAGTTCGAGCGGACCAAGCCGCACGTAAACATCGGCACCATTGGGCACATCGACCACGGCAAGACCACTCTGACCGCGGCGATCACCAAGGTGCTCCACGAGCGTTACCCGACCCTCAACGAGGCGACCCCGTTCGACAAGATCGACAAGGCGCCCGAGGAGAAGGCTCGTGGTATCACGATCTCCATCGCGCACGTCGAGTACCAGACCGAGCAGCGCCACTACGCCCACGTGGACTGCCCCGGTCACGCTGACTACGTGAAGAACATGATCACCGGTGCGGCTCAGATGGACGGCGCGATCCTCGTGGTCGCCGCCACCGACGGTCCGATGCCGCAGACGAAGGAGCACGTCCTCCTGGCCCGCCAGGTCGGCGTTCCCTACATCGTGGTCGCCCTGAACAAGGCCGACATGGTGGACGACGAGGAGATCCTGGAGCTCGTCGAGCTCGAGGTCCGTGAGCTTCTCTCGGCTCAGGAGTTCCCCGGCGACGACCTGCCGGTCGTCCGCGTCTCGGCGCTGAAGGCGCTCGAGGGCGACGAGAAGTGGGGCGACAGCATCATCGAGCTCATGACCGCGGTGGACGAGAACGTCCCGCAGCCGGCTCGTGAGACCGACAAGCCGTTCCTCATGCCGATCGAGGACGTCTTCTCGATCACCGGTCGTGGCACCGTCGTCACCGGCCGTATCGAGCGCGGTGTCGTCAAGGTCAACGAGACCGTCGACATCATCGGCATCAAGGACACCAAGACCACCACCACGGTCACCGGTGTCGAGATGTTCCGCAAGCTGCTCGACGAGGGCCAGGCCGGTGACAACGTCGGTCTGCTCCTGCGCGGCATCAAGCGTGAGGACGTCGAGCGCGGCCAGTGCATCATCAAGCCGGGCACGACCACCCCGCACACCGAGTTCGAGGCCCAGGTCTACATCCTGAGCAAGGACGAGGGCGGCCGCCACACGCCGTTCTTCAACAACTACCGTCCGCAGTTCTACTTCCGTACGACTGACGTGACCGGTGTTGTGAACCTGCCCGAGGGCACCGAGATGGTCATGCCCGGTGACAACACCGAGATGAACGTCTCGCTGATCCAGCCCATCGCGATGGAGGACGGTCTCAAGTTCGCCATCCGTGAGGGTGGCCGCACCGTCGGCGCGGGTCGCGTTACCAAGATCCTCAAGTAATACGATCGCGGAGCCGGTCGAAGATGAGGCCGATCCCGCAGGCCGCCAGTCCGCCCTCGGGGGCGTCGACCACGTAGACGGCCGTGTCCTG
>NZ_JBFBCE010000156.1:0-9646 GCF_040689595.1 Streptosporangium sp. NPDC051023
CCCGGGCCCCCCGCGCTGGCGGAGGCGGCCGCGGCCGCTCCCTCCAGCGCGGGATCCCACTCCCACGAGGCGGCCGAACCCGCTCACTCCCACGAGGAGGGGGAGGAACTGGTCAGCAGGAACGGCCAGCGGTTCGGGCTCTTCCTCGCCCTCGCCCTGTACGGCCTGGCCGTCGGAGGCCTGTTCGCCCTCGCGTACGCGGGGGTGCGCGGCCGGGTCGGGCCCAGATCGGAGCCGGTGCTCGCGGTCACCCTCGCGGCGGCGGCGTTCGTCGCGATCGTCCTGGTGCCCTTCCTGAAGTATCCCGCGAACCCGCCCGCCGTCGGCGACCCCGAGACGATCAACCAGCGCACGGTGCTCTACCTGACCGCTGTCGTCATCGGGATACTCGCCGTCGGCGCCGGTGTCGCCGCCCACCGGTATCTCTCCTCAAGCGAGCCGTGGCTGCGCTGGCTGGCCGGTGGCGCGGCCCTGCTGGTGCCGGTCGCGGCGGCCTGGATCTTCCTGCCGGGGATCAACGAGGTGCCTCGGGGCTTCCCCGCCGATCTCCTGTGGGACTTCCGCATCGCCTCCCTCGGGACCCAGGCGGTGTTCTGGCTTGGTGTCGGCGCGTTCTTCGCCTTCGCCGCGCGCAGGCGCAGCCCGGTGTGATGACCCCCTCGGGGGTCGCACGACTGCTGCTCGTCTGTCATGCCTCGACGCGGGCGACGGTGCGGGCCGCCTTTCCCGGAGACGAACCGCTCGACGGGAACGGCCTGCGCCGTGCCGCGGGCCTGGCCCCGCGGATCGGCCCCGGCAGGGCGGTCCGCGGGACCGAGCTGCGCTGTGCGCAGACGGCCGAGGCACTCGGCCTGCGGGCCGAGCCCGAGCCGTTGCTCGCCGACTGCGACTACGGCCGGTGGAGCGGCACGACGCTCACCGAGGTCGAGGCCGGGGAGCCGGAGGCGCTCGCGGCCTGGCTCACCGACCCCGAGGCCGCGCCGCACGGCGGGGAGCCGATCGCCGCGCTTCTCGACCGGGTCGCGGGCTGGCTCGCCGCCCTCGAACCCGGCAGGACCGTCGCCGTCACCCACGCCCCGGTCATCCGCGCCGCGGTCGTCCACGCCCTCGACGCCCCGGCGCTCTCCTTCTGGCGCGTCGATGTCGCGCCCCTCGCCATGGTCGCCCTCACCGGGCGAGGCGGACGCTGGCGGCTGAGTTACCCCGCATGACGACACCCAAGGAGCCCCCAAGGTGCGTGACCCGCGTTATCCCTTCACCGCGATCGTGGGGTCGGAGGACCTCAAGCTCGCCCTGATCCTGAACGCCGTCTCCCCCGGTGTCGGCGGGGTCCTGGTCAGAGGGGAGAAGGGGACCGCCAAGTCCACGATCGTGCGGGCCCTGGCCGCGTTGCTGCCTCCGGTCGAGGTGGTGCGTGGCTGCCGTTTCTCCTGCGACCCCGCCGCCCCCGACCCCGAGTGCCCCGACGGGCCCCACGAGGCCGGCGCGGCGCCGCTGCAGGCCCCGCCGGGCCCACTGGGCGCGATAGGCGCGGCAGGCGCGGTACGGCCCGCGAGGCTCGTCGAGCTGCCGGTCGGCGCCTCTGAGGACCGTCTCGCCGGCTCACTCGACCTCGAACGAGCGCTCACCGAGGGTGTGAAGGCCTTCGAGCCGGGGCTCCTCGCGGGCGCTCACCGGGGCGTCCTCTACGTCGACGAGGTCAACCTGCTCCACGACCATCTGGTGGACCTGCTGCTCGACGCCGCCGCGCTTGGCACCTGTTACGTCGAGCGCGAGGGCGTCTCGGTACGGCACGCCGCCAGGTTCCTGCTGGTGGGGACCATGAACCCGGAGGAGGGCGAGCTACGTCCCCAGCTTCTCGACAGGTTCGGGCTGACCGTCGAGGTCAGGGCGTCACGGGAGGTGTCCCAGCGCGCCGAGGTGGTACGGCGGCGCCTGGCGTTCGAAGCCGACCCGGTCGCCTTCGCCGCCCGGTGGGAGGCGGAGGAGCGAACGCTGGCCGCGCGCATCGCCGAGGCCAGGTCCCGGGTCGCGGGTGTCGCCCTGCCGGATTCCGCGCTGCGGCAGATCGCCACGGTCTGCGCCGCGTTCGAGGTCGATGGGCTGCGGGCCGACCTGGTCACCGCCAGGGCGGCGATCGCGCACGCCGCCTGGCGGGGCGGAACCGTCGTCACGGCCGACGATGTCCGTGAGGCGGCCAGGCTCGCCCTCCCGCACCGCCGCCGCCGCGACCCCTTCGACGCGCCCGGCCTGGACGAGTCCAGACTGGAGGACCTTCTCAGCCAGGTCCCCGACGAGCCCGACGACCCCGGAGACGGACCTGAGGGCCCCGGGGGCGGCCAGGGCGACGGTCCCGGCGATGGTCCCAGCGGCGATGGTCCCAGCGATGACGGTCCCAGCGACGGTGGTTCCGACGACGACGGCGGTTCCGGTGACGACGGCGACGCGCGGGACGCGGGCGCCCCCGGCGCCGAGGACTCGCCCGCTGTGGACCCCGGCGCTCTCCCCGTCCCCCGGGACACGGAAACGGGCGCCTCGCCCGCGAGCCCGGCACCGGCACCGGCACCGCCTCCCGCGAGCGCGCAGGCCGCGGGACGCGAGCGGGTTTTCGACGCCGACCCCGCGCGTCGCGCCAGGCTGTTCACCGTGCCCGGTCTCGGCGCCGGAGCCCCGGGACGGCGATCGAGGGCCGCGACCCCTCTGGGGCGCGCCACCGGCGCCAGGATCCCCCAGGGGCGGCCCGCCTCCCTCCACCTGCAGGCGACCGTCGCGGCCGCCGCGCCGTACCAGGCGGAACGCGGCAGGAGCGGGCCGGGGCTGCTGCTGCGGCGCGAGGACCTCAGGGAGGCGGCACGCGAGGGCAGGGAGGGCAACCTGGTGCTGTTCGTCGTGGACGCGAGTGGGTCCATGGCGGCGAGACAGCGCATGCGCGCCGTCAAGAGCGCCGTGCTCGGCCTGCTCCTCGACGCCTACCAGCGCCGCGACAAGGTCGGGCTGGTCACCTTCCGTGGCGCCCGCGCCGACCTCGTGCTGCCGCCGACCTCCTCGGTTGAGGCCGGCGCCGCCCGGCTGCGCGAGCTGCCGACGGGCGGCCGCACCCCGCTGGCCGCCGGGCTGCTCCGCGCCGCGGAGGTCCTGCGGGTCGAGCGTCTGCGCGACCCGTCGAGGCGCCCGCTGCTGGTCCTGGTCACCGATGGGCGGGCCACCTCTGGCACCGTCGAGGAGTCCCACAGGGCCGCCGGGCTGCTGGCGGGGGTGGCCTCGGTGGTGGTGGACTGCGAGGGCGGGCACATCCGTCTCGGCCTGGCCGGGGCCCTGGCGCGGCGGATGGGCGCGGAGACCGTGCGCCTGGACGACCTCACCGACCTCGCCGGGATGATCAGGGAGAGGCGGGCCGCAGCGTGACGGCGAGTCCCTGCCCGGCCCGGGGCATGGTCTCCGGCGACGGCGGCTGACAGGTCGTGAGACCGAGAAGAGCGGCCCGGCCCCCGGCGAGACCCGCGGGAGGCGGCCACAGTGAAGCCGCAGCGAAGTCACAGAGCCATACGAGACCGAAAGGCGGATGACGATGCCGCAGGGTAAGCCGGTCAGCGTCCCCGAGGACGGGCTGACCACCCGGCAGCGCCGTACCCGGCCGTTGCTGATCGTCCACACCGGCCCGGGCAAGGGCAAGTCGACCGCCGCCTTCGGCCTGGCCCTGCGGGCCTGGAACCAGGGCTGGCCGATCGGCGTGTTCCAGTTCGTCAAGTCCGCCAAGTGGCGCATCGGCGAGGAACGCGCCCTGCGCGTCCTGGGCGACTCCGGTGAGGGCGGCTCGGTCTCCTGGCACAAGATGGGGGAGGGCTGGTCCTGGATCCAGCGTCCCGGCAGCGAGGAGGACCACGCCGCCGACGCCCGCGAGGGCTGGGAGCAGATCAAGCGCGACCTCGCCGCGGAGACGTTCCGCCTGTACGTGCTCGATGAGTTCACCTACCCGATGAAGTGGGGCTGGATCGACGTCGACGAGGTCGTCGCCACGCTGGCGGCGCGGCCGGGCGGCCAGCATGTCGTCGTCACCGGACGCGACGCCGATCCCCGCCTGCTCGACGCCGCGGACCTCGTGACGGAGATGGGCAAGGTCAAGCACCCCATGGACGCCGGGCAGAAAGGGCAGAAAGGCATCGAATGGTAGCCCGTCTGGTGATCGCGGCTCCCGCCTCCGGGGCGGGGAAGACCACGGTCGCGACCGGGCTGATGGCGGCGCTCACCCGGCGGGGCATGGCGGTCTCCCCGCACAAGGTGGGACCCGACTACATCGACCCCAGCTACCACGCCATGGCCACCGGGCGCCCCGGGCGCAACCTCGACCCGTGGCTGGTGGGTGAGGAACTCATCGCCCCGTTGTTCCTGCACGGCGCGGCCGGGGCCGACCTCGCTGTCGTCGAGGGGGTGATGGGTCTCTACGACGGAGCGGGCGCGAGCGAGTTCGCCTCGACCGCGCACGTCGCCAGGCTCCTGGACGCCCCGGTCGTCCTGGTGGTCGACGCGGCCAAGCAGAGCCGGTCCGTCGCGGCGCTCGTGCACGGGTTCGCCTCCTACGACACCCGGCTCAGGTTCGGCGGGGTGATCCTCAACCGGGTCGGCTCCGCCAGGCACGAGGACCTCTGCCGCGAGGCCCTCGCGGAGAGCGGCGTCCCGGTGCTGGGCGCGATCCACCGCAGCGACGCCGTCACCACCCCCTCCCGCCACCTCGGCCTGGTGCCCGTCGCGGAGCGCAGGACGCAGGCCACCAGGGCCATGGACGCCGTCGCGGACCTCGTCGCCGCCTCGTGTGACCTGGAGGAGCTCGTACGGCTCGCCCGCACCGCCCCCGCGCTGCCCGCGGAGCCGTGGACCCCGGGGCCCGCCGCTCCCGTCACCACGAGGGTCGCGGTCGCCGGAGGCCAGGCGTTCACCTTCGGCTACACCGAGCAGGCCGAGTTGCTGGCGGCCGCGGGGGCCGAGGTCGTCACCTTCGACCCCCTGACCGACGAGACCCTGCCCGAGGGGACGGGGGGAGTGGTCATCGGCGGGGGTTTCCCCGAGGTCTACGCGGCCGAGCTGTCGGCGAACGAGCCGCTGCGCAAGGAGGTCTCCGCGTTCGGCGGGCCGATCTCCGCCGAGTGCGCCGGCCTGCTCTACCTGGCCAGGCGGCTGGACGGCAGGCCGATGTGCGGGGTCCTCGACCTGGAGGCAAGGATGACCGGGACCCTCACCCTGGGTTACCGCGACGCGGTCGCGGTCGCGGACTCGGCGCTGACCAGGGCCGGTGAGCGCTATCGCGGCCACGAGTTCCACCGCACCGCCGTCGAGCCCGTGCCCGAGCGGCCCCTGTTCCGCTGGAGGGGCGGCGCCGACGGGTTCGCCACGGGCCTGGTCGTTGCCTCCTACCTGCACCTGCACTGGGCGGGCAGTCCGGATCTGGCGGCCCGGTTCGTCGAGGCGTGCCGCTGACGGCCCACCGAAACCCATTGATCTACATTGTAAAGGTGTTGGGTTCCGTGCCGCCGCGACAACCGCGGAGCGGCGCCGCAGACGTGATGACGGGGACGCCAAGGAGCGACCCGTCCCGGCGCCGGGACGGGCGTGCTCAGGGCGGGCGACGGGTCAGGCGGCGCTGAAGCAGCCGACCTTGGCCAGCATGGCCGAGGTCTGCTCGGCGCTCAGCCGCGCCCTGGGGTCCTTGCGGAGCAGCCCGCGCAGGATCGGCTCGAGCGCGCCCGCCCGCTGCGGTGCGCGTGCCGGCTCGCGCAGCGCCTCGACCAGGGCGGGCATCGAGTTCACCGTCCTGAACGGGGTTCTGCCCTCGACCGCCATGTAGAGGGTTGCCCCGAACGACCACATGTCCGCCTCGCGCGTCCCGCCCCGGCCGTGCAGGGTCTCCGGCGCGATGAACGCCGGAGTGCCGCGCATCGAGGTGCCCGCCGCGCCCTCGGGGGCGGCGAAGCCGAAGTCCGCCAGCACCACCCGGTCGCCCGTCAGCATGATGTTGGCGGGTTTGATGTCACGATGGATCACGCCGCCGTCGTGCGCGTGCCGCAACGCGTCGAGCAGTTTGCGTCCCATCGCCGCGACCAGGTCGGCCGGGAGCGGTCCCGCCTGCACGAGCGTGTCGTGCAGGGTGAGCGCCTCGAGGAACTCCATGACGATCCAGAGGCGCTCGGACTCCTCGGCCAGGTTGTGCACGGTCACGATGCCCCTGTGGCTGAGCCGCGCGGCCATCCGCGCCTCGCGCACCACCCGCCGCCGTTGCTCCGCCGCGGCCGGTCCCGGGGGTAGGGCGATCTCCTTGAGCGCCACCGCCCGTTCGAGGAGAAGGTCGTAGGCGCGCCAGACCACGCCCGTCGCTCCCCGGCCGACAGGGGAAAGAAGCTTGTAACGGCTGGCGACGATGGTGCTCACTCCCCAATGATCGCAGTTTTAGGCTCCGTTGGCCTACTTGGAACGATCCTGACTCGCCGAAGGTGGCGGACAAATTCTGATTCGCCGCTGATTCGCTCCTGATCCGCCACCGCTTCATTCCCGATTCGCTGCTGATTCGCGCCGTCAGGGCGGTCAGATGAGGCCGATGCCGAGCAGTATTGCGCCGGTGCCCAGGCAGACGCCTCCGGCCGCGGTGAGCCAGATCAGTTTGTTCGGCTTGGTGTCGGAGGGGCGGACGACGGAGAGGAAGAAACCGAGCGGCATCAGGATCGGCGCCGCCGCGATCAGGATTCTGACCAGGGTCCTCGTGCCCTCCGTCAGTGCCGCCTGGTCGACGTAGAGCATCGCGACGAGTGCGAAGAGGACCAGGACGCCGGCGTGGGCGTGCCCGGCCCGCCACAGGCCGCGCCGTACCGGGTTGTCGAGGTAGCCGGGGATGTTGCGCATGATGTGCGCCAGCAGGGAGATCCCGCCGAAGGCGACGGCGGGCACGGTGATCAAGAGCACTCCTGTGGTGCTCAGCGACGACGGCGACATGGGGGACCTCTCGTTGGACAGTTGTGCTACCCAATCATTGGATAGAGATGCTATCTAGTCAAGTGCCGAAGGATTTGCCGCCGGACGGCTCGAGCGGGTTGGCTTGTGGGCAGGGCCCGGAAGTGACTCCGGCGGGCTCTCGTAAAGATCGAGGACGATCCACGCGAAATGTCTGCCGGTTCGGGGAAGATATGGGGCAGAGACGTCCCCCATGTGGAGGTGCCACAGATGGCTAGTAAGGACACCGGAGGTCAGAAGCAGACCGGTCGGACCGACAGGGAAGTCGAGGAGACCGCCCCGGCGGACTCCACCGACGTCCAGGACCGTCACGAGAAGCTCTCCGACGACGTCGACGCCATTCTCGACGAGATCGACGAGGTTCTCGAGGAGAACGCGGAAGAGTTCGTCAGGTCGTATGTCCAGAAGGGTGGCCAGTAGGCGGCCACCCGCGTGCGTGGTCTGGGGTGAGGACAGAGTCATCACGAGCTCAGGGCCGAGCGGGGTGAGGCCGCGCGCAGCGGCACCGGGCCCCCGGGGGCACTAACGACGTTTGGGAACGTAGGGAAAACGAGGGGCACGCCGGATCAGGGCGTCAGCACACCGCGAACGACGGGCCAACCGGCCGTCGCCGGTCCCGTCACGCCCTGATGGCGCGGACCGGCGGTCGTGGACGGCCTCGGGGCGCCGAGACGCGGGAAGAGTCCTGGTTCGCGGCGAGAAGACCGATCCGGGGGACCGGGCCGGGAGGACCGGGCCGGGGAGGCCGCGGGTGTTGGCGGGGGTCGCCCGCCCGGTCGTAAAGATTCAATGAGCCGTGCCGCGGGGGTTCGCGCTGAGCTGATCCAGGGAAGTGCATGCAGCACGGCAAGATGAGTAAGGTCGGGCCTTATAGGACCGCACCTTTGGAGGGAGTCGCGTGGGATCGCACAGGGACCTGCCCGCCGGCATGGTGAATCACATCTTCACGAACAGCGGCATTTCCTCGTTCACTGAGTTCGTCGGCTCCTACGCGCCGGACTTGTTGCCCGGTAGACGCGAGACCCTGGCAGCCCCGGTCGGCGACCATGTTCCACATGCGACCACGATCGTCGCCGCGACCTGCGCGGGCGGTGTGGTGATGGCCGGTGACCGCCGGGCGACCTCGGGGAACATCATCTCCCAGCGAGACATGGAGAAGGTGTTCCGGACCGACGACTACTCGTGCATGGGCATCGCCGGGGCGGCGAGCACCGGCATCGAGATGGCCCGCCTCTACCGGGTCGAGCTCGAGCACTACGAGAAGATGGAGGGGCGCACGCTCTCCGTCGCGGGAAAGGCCAACCGGCTCGCCACCATGATCCGCGGCAATCTCGGCATGGCGATGCAGGGACTGGTCGTGGTGCCGCTGTTCGCCGCCTACGATCCCGAGATCGACGGCGGCCGGATCTTCGGCTACGACGTCGGCGGTGGTCCGTACGAGCAGCAGCAGTACCACTCGATCGGTTCTGGCTCGATCTTCGCGCGCGGTTCGCTGAAGAAGCTCTACCGGGAGAACTCCTCGCCCGAGGAGACCGTTCTGGCGCTCATCAACGCGCTGTACGACGCTGCCGACGACGACTCGGCGACCGGCGGCCCCGACGTCACCCGTAAGATCTGGCCCGTCGTAGTGCAGATCACCGCTGACGGCTTCACCCGTCTGTCCGACGAGGAGGTCGGCGGTCACGTCCAGACCGTCCTCGAAGGGCGCATGAGCTCCCCCGACGGCCCCGTCGCCCCGCTGCGCTAACACGAGAGGATCACCCCAGGTGTCCATGCCCTTTGGATATGTCTCGCCCGAGCAGCAGATGCGGGACAAGGCGGACTACGCGCGTAAGGGGATCGCGCGAGGCCGCAGCGTCGTCGTTCTGCAGTACGAGCACGGCATCCTGTTCGTCGCCCCCAACCCCTCCCGGGCCCTGCACAAGATCAGCGAGATCTACGACAAGATCGGGTTCGCCGCGGTCGGCCGCTACAACGAGTTCGAGGCGCTGCGCCTCGGCGGCATCCGCTACGCCGACATCAACGGCTACAACTACGCCAGGGACGACGTCACCGCGCGTGGCCTGGCCAACCTCTACGCGCAGAACCTCGGCCAGATCTTCACCGAGTCGCCGAAGCCGTTCGAGGTCGAGCTCGTGGTCGCGGAGGTCGGTGACTCCTCAGAGGAGGACCACATCTACCGCCTCACCTTCGACGGTTCGGTCTTCGACGAGACCGGCCTGGTGGCGATGGGCGGCCAGGCGGAGGCGGTTGCGAGCAGGCTCAAGGAGCGCTATCGCGATGGGCTGCCGCTGGCCGAGGCACTTGAGGCGGCGCTGTTCGCGCTCACCGAGCCCGGCGGCGAGCGTCCTCCGGCCAGCCAGCTCGAGGTCGCGGTGCTCGACCGCAACCGGCCGCACCGCAAGTTCCTGCGGCTGAACGGCCCGAGGCTGGAGCGCGTGCTGGCCGAGGGAGCGGGGGCGGCACCCCCGGAGGCTCCCGAGGTGCCCGGGACGTCGCAGACGCCCGGCCTTCCTCCGACCGCGCCCGAGGGCGACATCGACACCGGTTCGGACGGCTGACGAGCCGGTCCGCGACGATGGAGCGCCGCGCCCCCGGGGGGCGCGGCGCATCGCGGTGGGAAGGATCACATCGCGTGTGGCCAACCCGA
>NZ_JBFBCE010000157.1:0-9442 GCF_040689595.1 Streptosporangium sp. NPDC051023
GGATGTCGCGGTTGCTCTCGGTGCCGAAGGAGGTGCGGAACGGGGCGACGAGGGGCATCGCGATGCGGCGGAGTTCGATTCCGGTGATCTTCATGGTGCGGTGCGGCCGGGGCCGCATCTCCTTCGTGGTGGGCTCGTGGTTTCGGTGTGCGCGATGCCGTACTCTCCCCTCAGCGCGTGTCCCCCTTCAGCACGGAGGCGATCAGCTCGGCCAGTAGGCCTGTCCGGGCGGGCATCTCCGCGACGAGCACGTGCTCGTTCGGCGCGTGCGCGCCACCGCCGACGGCGCCGAGCCCGTCGAGTGTCGGGCAGCCGATGCCCGCGGTGAAGTTACCGTCGGAGGCGCCACCGACGGCCACCCCCCGCAGCGGTT
Source organism: Streptosporangium sp. NPDC051023 (assembly GCF_040689595.1). Lineage (NCBI taxonomy): Bacteria > Bacillati > Actinomycetota > Actinomycetes > Streptosporangiales > Streptosporangiaceae > Streptosporangium > Streptosporangium sp. NPDC051023. The sequence continues at coordinate 374 of NZ_JBFBCE010000157.1, forward strand.
CCATATCCAGATCCTTGGCGATTCCGCAGGCCAGTTCGAACAGGCGCGCCGAAGAGGCTTCCTCGAGAGGAGGGCGGTTCGGTCCCCCGCTGATCTCGAGCCGCGTCCCGGAGAGCCGGGGAGTGAGCGTCCGGACCAGCCGGTCGACCCGGTCCTGCTGGGCGAGGCTCGGCACCCTCACGTCCACGGAGACGCCCGCCAGCGCGGGCACCGTGTTGACCGTGGTCCCGCCGGACAGCATGGTCGGCGTCACCGTCGTCTGCCCGTCGCCCATGGTGCTGAGCATGAGAATCTGGTGGGCCAGCTCGATCCCGGCGTTGGCCCCCTTCTCCGGTTCGAGGCCCGCGTGAGCAGCCTTGCCGTGCACGGTGACCCGGTAGTCGGAGGTGCCCTTGCGTGCGGTCTTGAGCGCCCCGCCGTCCGCGCTCGCCTCCAGCACGAACGCCGCGGCGCACCCGCGTGCCGACTCCTCGATCAGCGCGCGCGAGGTCGTCGAGCCGACCTCCTCGTCCCCGGTGATCAGCACGGCCACCCCCTCGGGAGAGGGCAGGCAGGCCAGCGCGTGGAACATCTGCACCAGCCCGGCCTTCATGTCGAAGACCCCGGGGCCGCGGGCGATCCCGTTTTCGAGCGACCACGGGTGCTCGCGCAGCGTGCCGATCGGCCAGACGGTGTCGTGGTGGCCGACCAGCAGGACCCGCGGTGTGCCGAAGGTCCAGCGCACGTGGGGCACCCCGTCGACCACGATCGTCTCGGGACGCGCGCCGAGCCTTCTGAAACCCAGGTCCGCGACCAGGGCGGCGCTGCGGGCCAGCGCCTCGTGGTCGGCGGAGAAGGATTCGCAGACGACAAGCTCCTCCAGGTCGTCAAGCATCAGGTCGAGGTTCATGCGGGCCTTCCCAGTTGGGTGCGGAACAAGCGCAGAACATTGTCGCCGAGGATCTTGACGATTTCTTCGTCGGCGAAGCCATGTTTGAGTAGGGCATCTGTCACCGACGACAATCCGGCGGGACCGGCGAGCCCGGGAATCGTCGCCATGACATCCAGGCCGCTGAAGCCGAAAGCCTCGCAGCACGGAGGGGTGACGTCGTGCATGACCTCGCGGATGAAGTCGGGGCCGAGTCCCACGTGGTCGATCCCGCCGACGCTCACGATGTGCTCGATGTGGTCGACCAGACGGTCGACGGTGTACTCGGCGGGATCGTCGGACAGGAAGGCAGGCAGGAAGTTCACGCAGACCACCCCGCCGGTCGCGGCGATGGCGCGGATCTGCTCGTCGCTGAGGTTGCGGTGGTGGTCGCGCAGGGCCCTGGCCGAGGAATGGGTCGCCATGATCGGCCTGGTCGCCAGCTCCAGCACGTGGGCGACCCCCGAGGCGCTCAGATGCGAGACGTCGAAGATCATGCCGAGGCGTTCCATCTCCCGCACCGCCGCCACACCCGCCGCGGTAAGCCTGCTGCCGGTCTCCTCCTCGCCGCTGCCGTCCGCGAGAGCCGTACGGCCCCAGTGCGCGATGGAGGCGATCCGCACGCCCAGCCGGTACAGGGTCGGCAGCAGCTCAACGTTCGCGTCCAGACCGGGAGCGCTCTCGAGGGCCAGCACCAGGGCGATCTTCCCCTCCGCGAGGGTCTGGTCGATCTGGGAGCCGTCGAGGCAGAGCCGTACCGTGTCCGCGTTGCCCTCGGCCAGCGTGTGCGCGCACTCGATCATGCGCAGGGTCTGCCTGAGCGCTCCCTCGGGGCGGTACTGGTCGTCGATGAAGACCGGCAGCACCTGGATGTCGACCCCGCCCTCGTGGAGCTGGGGAAGCCAGCGCTCGCGGAAGAACGGCGCCCACCGCTCCGCAGGCCTGGCCGTGACCGCCATCAGCAGGTCGTTGTGGGTGTCGGCGACCACGGCGTCGCGGTGGAGATCGGTGGACAAGGGCGGGTCCTTCCTCACAGGTGGATCTTGTCTGTCAAGACGCTACCGACAGGACCCGTTCGCTGTCCCGAGGGTGCGCCGCCCCGTGAGGGCGGTCGGTTCGCGGGGTCAGCGCGAGAAACGGAACGCGGCGGGGCGGGGCGCCCTGGTGATCCGCCGGTAAAGGGCCACCGTCGCGGGCCAGTTGCCGGTCACCCGGCCGGTCGCATCCGTGTACCAGCTGGTGCAGCCTGCCCGCCAGACCGTGGATTCCATGGCCCGCCCGAGCCGCAGGCGCCACGCCCGCATCGCCTCGGGCGTGACCTCCATCGGGCCACGCTCGGCGAGGTACGGCAGGCACCCCATGACGTAGCGCACCTGACATTCGATCATGAAGACGACCGAGGTGTGGCCGAGGTTGGTGTTGGGCCCGTAGAGCATGAACAGATTCGGGAAGTGCGGTACCGCGATGCCGAGATACGCCTGCGCCCCGCCCTCCCACTCCTGGCGCAGGCGCCGCCTGCGACGCCCCGTGATCTCGACGGGGGCCAGGAAGTCGGCCGCCAGGAACCCGGTCGCGTAGACGATCACATCGGCGGGGTGGAGTCCCTCGGTGGTCACGACCCCCTCGGGGGCGATCCTGACGATCTCATCGGTGACGACGTTCACGTTGGGACGGCTCAGCGCGGGGTAGAACTCACTGTCGACGATGATCCGCCTGCAGCCGATCGGGTAGCCGGGGGTCAGCTTGGCTCGCAGCCGGGGATCGGGGACCTGAGCGCGCAGGTGATTCAGGGCGCGCCTGCGGGCCAGCGGCGCGCTCCAGCCGTCCGTGAGGACCGGATGGGCGACGATCTCCGTGTAGCGCAGGAGCCACTCGCGGTAGGCCCGCTGCAGGAAGGGCAGGTAGCGGAAGGCGGTCCCCGTGACCTCTCCGAAGGTGGCGTCCGGCTTGGGGAGCACCCAGTTCGGAGTGCGCTGGAAGACGTCGACCCGCTCCGCGACCTCGGCGATTCGGGGGATGAGCTGGGCCGCCGACGACCCGTTTCCGACCACCGCGACCCGCCTGCCGGACAGGTCCTGAGAGTGGTCCCAGCGGGCGGAGTGGAAGGCCACCCCCGCGAAGTCTGACATTCCCGGAATGTCGGGCAGTCGGGGGCGGCTGAGCTGGCCCATCCCGGTGACCAGCACGTCGAACAGCTGCTCCCCGTCGCGGGTGCGCACCCGCCACCTGCCCAGCGTCTCGTCGAAGGCCGCCGCCGTGACCTCGGTGTTCAGCCGGATCCGCGGGCGCAGGCTGTACTTGTCCGCGCACATCCGCAGGTAGCCCAGGATCTCCGACTGCCCGGGGTAGCGGCAGGTCCAGCTGGAGTACTTCTCGAAGGAGAACGAATAGAGGTGCGAGGGGATGTCGCAGCCCGCCCCCGGATAGGTGTTGTCCCGCCAGGTGCCCCCGACGTCGGACCCCCTCTCGAAGATCGTGTAGGAGCGGATCCCCGCCTTCTCCAGGTGTATCGCCATGCACAGGCCGGCGAATCCGGCACCGATGATCGCGACGCTCGGCTCCATGCGCAGCCCTTCGGACGTCAAAGTCCATTTATGACAGGTGATTCTCCTCCAACGCGAAACAGGCCGGTAGTCTGCGCACGTGCCTACCGTTGCCGACATGGTCGGAGATCTCGAATCGATCTATGACCCCGCGTGGGCGGAGTCGTGGGACGCGGTCGGACTCGTCTGCGGAGACCCCGCCGCCGAGGTGCGCAGAGTCCTGTTCGCGGTCGATCCGACGGCGGTCGTCGCTGCCGAGGCCGTGAACTGGGGAGCCGATCTGATCGTCACCCACCACCCCCTCTACCTGCGGGGTGTCACAAGCGTCGCGGCCACGACCTTCAAGGGCCGCCTGGTCCACACGCTGATCAAGAACGACATCGCCCTCTTCACCGCCCACACCAACGCCGACGTCGCCGATCCCGGTGTTTCCGACGCGCTCGCCCGCGCTGTTGGACTGACAGGGCCGCTCACCCCCCTGCTGGCCGCCGCGGACGACCCCCGGCGCGGTCTCGGCCGCGTCGGCTCGCTGCCCGCCCCGCTCTCACTGCGGGAGTTCGCCCGGCAGGCCGCCAGAGGTCTCCCCGGTACGGCGGGCGGCCTGCGGGTCGCCGGAGACCTTGACCGCGAGATCAGGCGCGTCGCGGTGAGCGGAGGATCGGGCGACTCCCTGCTCGGGACGGCCCGTGCCGCGGGAGTGGACGTGTTCCTCACCGCGGACCTGCGTCACCACCCGGCGAGCGAGTTCGTCGAGGACCCCGGTGGCCCCGCGCTGATCGACGCCGCCCACTGGGCGACCGAATGGCCCTGGCTGGCCGATGCGGCACACCGCCTGACATCCGTTTTGGCCGCGCGGGGGATTACTGTTGAGACGCGCGTTTCCGAGACGGTCACGGACGCCTGGAAAACAACAGCAGAGTGCGAGGAACTGAAGTGAAAGCAGCCCCGGCAGCCCAGAAGCGTCTGCTCGACCTGGCCGAACTCGACTCCGTCGTCGACCGCCTGGCCCATCGCCGCCGTACCCTGCCGGAACTGGCCGAGATCGACGAGCTCTCCGCCCGCGTGGCCAGGCTCGCCACCCAGGTGATCGCCGCCGAGACCGAGGCAGGCGACCTGGCCCGTGAGCAGACGAAGGCCGAGGCCGACGTCGACTCGGTCAGGGTCCGCGCGGAGCGCGACCAGAAGCGCCTCGACTCGGGCCAGGTGTCCTCCCCGAAGGACCTGGCCAGCCTGCAGTCCGAGATCGCCTCCCTGCACCGCCGCCAGGGTGACCTGGAGGAGGTCGTGCTGGAGATCATGGAGCGCCGTGAGTCGGCCGACGCCCAGGTCGCCAAGCTCGTCGCGGAGCGGGACGAGCTCGGCGCGACGCGCGCCGCCGCAGAGGACCGCAGGGACGCCGCCTTCGCCGAGATCGACAAGGAGGCCGCCGAGGTCAAGGGCAAGCGCACCGCGGTCGCCTCCGACATCCCGGCCGACCTGCTCGCCCTCTACGACAAGCTCCGCGAGCAGTTCGGGGTCGGGGCGGCGATGCTGCAGGGCGGCCGCTGCCAGGGCTGCCGGACCAGCCTGTCCATCGCGGAGATCAACCGGATCAAGGCGGCCTCCCACGAGGAGGTCATCCGCTGCGAGGAGTGCCGCAGGATCCTCGTCCGTACCCCGGAGTCGGGCCTGTGACCTCTTTCGTCGTCGAGGCCGACGGCGGATCCCGGGGCAATCCGGGCCCCGCGGGCTACGGCGCGGTCGTCAAGGACGCCGCCGACGGACAGGTGCTGACGGAGGTCGCCGAGGCCATCGGCACCCAGACCAACAACGTCGCCGAGTACCGCGGGCTGATCGCGGGCCTGCGGTCGCTGCTCGACCTTGCAGGCGACGGCGCCTCCGTCGAGGTCCGGATGGACTCCAAGCTGGTCATCGAGCAGATGGCGGGCCGCTGGAAGATCAAAAATGAGGGGTTGCGGCCCCTCGCGACGGAGGCCGCCGCGCTGGCCCGCCGTCTCAGGGTCACCTGGCGGTGGATTCCGCGGGAGAAGAACAAGGACGCCGACCGCCTCGCGAACGAGGCCATGGACGCCGCGGCGAAGGGCAGGCCCTGGCGGTCCGCGACCTCACCGGCCACCGGTTCCGGCGGCGCGTCCCCGGCTTCCTCCGCGACCCGCGCTCCCGCGGCCGGTGCGGGCCCGGTGCAGGGCTCCTTCTTCGACACCGGAGACCTCCCGAAGACGGGGAGCGCAGCGGCGGGAGCCCCGCGGCGGGAGGCGACCGCCAAGGGCGCGACCACCGGAGGGACACTCGGAGAGGCGGCTGCTGGAGGGGCGGCGGAGCCCACGGCGGGCGGAACGGCCCTGCGAACGGCATCCGCGACCGGCGGAACCGGCTGGCGCCCGCCCACGACCACGGCGACCTCGCTGCTGCTGCTCCGGCACGGCGAGACCCCGCTGTCCGTCGAGCGCAGGTTCTCCGGACTCGGCGACCCCGAGCTGAGCGCGAACGGCGTCGCCCAGGCCGAGGCCGCCGCGGCCAGGCTGTCGCGGGAGCCGTACGGCATCCAGGCGATCGTCAGCTCGCCGCTCAAACGCGCCCGCGTCACCGCCGAGATCGTGGCCGCCAGGCTCGGTCTCGAGGTCGTCGTCGAAGAGGACCTCAGGGAGACGGACTTCGGTGACTGGGAAGGGCACACGTTCACCGAGATCCAGCGCCGCTGGCCGGACGAGCTCGCCGCGTGGCTGGCGGACCCGTCCGCCGCGCCGCCGGGTGGGGAGAGTTTCGAGGTGGCGGCGCGGCGGGTCCAGGTGATCGGGGACCAGCTGGTCGAGCGCTACGAGGGCAGGACGGTCCTCGTCGTCTCCCACGTCACGCCGATCAAGATGCTGATGCGGTCCGCGCTGCTGGCTCCCCTCGCCGCGCTGTACCGCATGCATCTCGACCTGGCGGCCCTGTCCCTGATCGAGTACTACTCCGACGGGCCCGCCGTGGTGAAGGCGTTCAACGACACCTCCCACCTGCGCTGACCTCGCGCCCCCGGCCGGTAGGGCCCGTTCCGGGGCGGCACGGCACCGCCTTGGACGGGCCCGGACCGGCCGGACGGCTCCCATCGGTGACCCCCGGTTTGTCTCGCCTCGCCCCGGGGGCCTGACCTCATTCCACCCGGCCCCACTTGCCGCTCGGTTGGAGACCACTGGGGAGCCGATAGGCTTGGGACACGGCGGACGAGCCGGCCGGGCGGCCGCGTCGGGTCTGTGAGGACCCGCCGAGGAAGGTCCGGGCTCCACAGGGCAGGGTGGTCGGTAACGCCGACCCGGGGTGACCCGCGGGACAGTGCCACAGAGAACAAACCGCCCCTCGCAAGGGGGGTAAGGGTGAAACGGTGGTGTAAGAGACCACCAGCGCCCACGGTGACGTGGGCGGCTAGGTAAACCCCACCCGGAGCAAGGTCAAGAAGGGACGCTCTCCGGAGCGTCCCGCGCGCGACGCTTGAGGGCTGCCCGCCCGAGCCGCGCGGGTAGACCGCTTGAGGCCGACGGCAACGCCGGTCCTAGATGGATGGTCGCCCCTTCACACCAGTGAAGGACAAAACCCGGCCTACAGGCCGACTCGTCCGCCTTCTCTGCCTCTAATGGGGGTGAATCGAGAGCGTTTCGCCAGGTCAGGCAGACTCGATTCCGTAAGCCGCCGTCAGGTGAGCACTGTTAGACTCCGGGCCGTTGAGCCCTAAGGTCAGACCGCGCCCGCATGCAGCCGTAAGGCCATGATCACGGGATGTAAACGGGATGATCTTGAACGTGTTTGCCCAGGTAAACAGGGACTGTGAGCCATCTGAGCGCCCGACAACCCGCTCAGGCCGCCCGGCTACCGGACAACGACAGCCGCTGATCGCGCCAAATACGTGCGTAAACACCAGCTTGGTCTCCGGGCACAGGTCTCAGCCTGTGCCCGGAGACCCGCACTGAATGGACAAGAGGTCATGAGCGGCTTCCCCGACCAAGTGGGAGTGCGACTGGAGCACATTCAGCAGACGCCCGCATGAAGCCGCCAGCCTGCTACCGGGCCTCCTGACAACTACGCGAACCGGATTTTTTTACTGGCAAGCCCAGTGCCGAGTCCCTGACCCACACGCAGGCGCAGGTTCAAGTAGAGACGATGTGCCTGTAGCAGATGTTCAATACTTCGAGACTCAGATAATCGTCGTTGTCCCGGTGTAGCCCGAGGCCCAAGGTGAGGCTGGCCACCTGGGGGAAGGCATCCAAGGGGTCGGGACCCAGCGCAATCATGGCAGCCGACAGCGCGTTGCGCTTGCGGTGCAAATCATCCACCTGTGCCTGCGTACCAGCTGCGCCGATCTGGCGGTCGTACTCGTCGGACAGGGTCCGCAGCCGCTGGAGAAGGAGCTCGATCTCCGCTTCCGGCGGTCTGGCATCGATGGCGGCCGAGGCTGCCTCGGTGAGGGGAGTGCGCACGTCTGCGGTGGATAGGCCGATGGTGATTAACATCCGCAGCATCCTGGGCACCTGCTCTGGCCCGGGGTGGTCGACGATGTCGCGGATCTGCGGTGCCCGAGCCAGGAGTTCCCGCATGTCCGCGTACGGCAGCCGGACGGCGCCTCGACGCGCAGGACGGGACGGGCGTATCCGGATGGGCGTCCATACCGGGTCCGTCCAGGTGTCGTCTATCTCGATGCCGGTGACCGCCTCGACGAGAGCGAAAGCTGTGGCCTTCCACGAAGTGCGCCAGTCTTCGTCATCGATCCCCAAGGACCTGCTCCATCGGCGGGCGTCGTCGAGATCCTCGTGGTCGTCACCCATGCCGGCGGGATCGAAGGTCACGGCGATCGCCGAACCGCTGGCGTAGGAGAGGCTCGCGTTGACGCACCAGGTCAGGTTGAGTCCCTCCCCGGAGCCGCAGGCCTCGAGCAGGACGTCATCGCGCGCGCCGACGGTGCTGTCCGGTTCCAGCACGGTGATCCATTCGCCTTGCCTGCGCAGCAGGAGCACCGGTTCTGGCTCCTCGGCCGACCGGAGCGCCAGATGGTTGCCGACACTGGTGACCTGGCCTTGGGCTGCGTCGGCGGACTCGCCGTTGAAGGCCCGAACGACGTCCTCGGTTTCGGCCCCGCGGACCCACGTGACGCAGATGGCCTCGTCGAGCAACTCCCACACGTCATCCGCCGCCGCGGCCGAATCGTCGTCATCCATCTGACCATGCTCCCGCGCTTGTGTCGTGAGAAGGCCCGTGAGGTTCATCGACCCGGCCATGCCGGACATGATTAACCTCGAGCTTTCGCGGTGAGTTTCGGAGAACTTGATCGTTTACATGAGAAAAGTGCCCTTGAACTGGGAGGGTCGGACTTGTCTAAGGTCCCGTCCAAGCCAGTCCAAGAGGCACTTTTCGCGTGAAGACTACCGCTCCTCGCCCCAAGATCGTCATGTCCGCCGAAAGTTCGGGCACCGTCTCTCATGCCGGGGCACTGTTACTGCTGGAGACATTGCGCGTGACAGGCCTGCAGCAATACCTGTCACGGCAACTGGAACCGTGGCGACCCGCCCGGGCAATCCACGATCCCGGCAAGGTCATCACCGATCTCGCCCTCACCCTCGCCCTCGGCGGCGACTGCCTCGCCGACAT
>NZ_JBFBCE010000158.1:0-9412 GCF_040689595.1 Streptosporangium sp. NPDC051023
GGTGTAGGCGGTGGCCAGGTCGCGGCAGAGCACGTCGGTCGACCAGCCGTCACCGGCGATGTGGTGCATGACCGGGACCCGTGTCCCGGCCGGGAACGGCGCTTCGCGGGCCGTTCATCCGCCGACGGCGCCGAAACCGTCCGCGACACCGGCGAAATCGGCGAAATGGCAGGCCGCGAGCTGCTCGCGCGGTCCCGAGAGCTCGGGGACGACCTCGGCGCAGACGTCGCGGGCCTTCCAGCAGCGGGTGCGGAACCGGCACCCCGAGGGCGGGTCCGCGGGGCTCGGCGGGTCGCCCGCCAGGATGATCCGGTCACGGCCGCGCGCCCCCGGGCGCGGCACGGGCGCCGCGGACAGCAACGCGGTCGTGTAGGGGTGTGCGGGGGCTCCGTAGACCTCTCCCGCCGGTCCCAGCTCGGCCATGCGGCCGAGATACATCACCCCGACCCGGTGGGAGACGTGCCGGACGACGGCCAGATCGTGCGCGATGAACACCAGCGCGACGCCGAGCCTGCGCTGCAGATCGGCGAGCAGGTTGACCACCTGGGCCTGGACGGACATGTCGAGCGCGGAGACGGGTTCGTCGCAGACGATCACCTCCGGCTCGGTCGCCAGGGCGCGGGCGATGCCGATGCGCTGGCGCTGGCCGCCGGAGAACTCGTGGGGGAAGCGGTCCATCAGCTCGGGCGCGAGGCCGACCAGGTCGAGCAACTCGCCGACCCGCTCACGGCGGGCCGCGCGGTCACGGGCCAGGCGGTGGACGTCCAGCGGCTCCGCGACGATGTCGAGCACGGTCATCCGCGGGTTGAGCGAGGTCACCGGGTCCTGGAAGACCATCTGCACGCGGCGGCGCACCTGCCGGGCGATCCTGCCCCGGGAGAAGGGCTCGCCGTTGAAGGAGACGGTGCCGCTGTCCGGCGCCTCGAGCCCGACCAGCATGCGGGCGAGGGTGGACTTGCCGCAGCCGGACTCGCCGACGACGCCCAGCGTCTCTCCGGCGCGGAGCTCGAGGCTGACGCCCGCGACCGCGTGCACCCCGCCCCGGCCGAGGACTCTCCCTCCGTAGGTCTTGTGCAGGGCCTCGGCCCGCAGGACCGGCTCAGTCACGGACGGCATCGAGTGCCTCCTTGGCGTGGTGACAGGCGACGGTCCGTCCCGGCATGCCGGGGACCTCACCCAGCTCGGGGCGCAGTTCGGCGCAGAGCGCGGTCGCCCTGGGGCAGCGAGGGGCGAACGCGCAGCCCGCGCCGACCGCGCCGGGGGCGGGCGGCGCCCCGGGGATCGAGCGCAGATCGGCGGCGGGGCGCTCCAGGTCGGGGATGGCCGAGAGCAGCGCCTCCGTGTAGGGGTGCGCGGGCCGGTCGTAGAGCTCCTCGACCGGCGCCGTCTCCACGATCCGCCCCGCGTACATCACCGCGACCCGGTCGGCGATCTCGGCCGCGACCCCGAGGTCGTGGGTGATCAGCAGTACGGCGGTGCCCAGCTCGCGGCGGAGCCGGTCGAGCAGCCGCAGGACCTGGGCCTGCACGGTCACGTCGAGGGCGGTGGTCGGCTCGTCGGCGATCAGCAGATCGGGTTCGAGCGCCACCGCCATCGCGATCAGGATGCGCTGGCGCATGCCGCCGGAGAGCTGGTGGGGGTAGGCGCGCACCCGTTCGGCCGCGGCGGGTATCCCGACCAGTTCGAGCAGCCTGACGGCCTCGGCCCTGGCGGCCCCTCGCGACAGTCCCCGGTGTACCCGAAACAGCTCCCCGATCTGGTCGCCGACACTGAGGACGGGGTTGAGCGCCGACAGCGCGTCCTGGAAGACCAGCGTCATCGCGCTTCCGCGCAGCAGCCTGCGCTCGCGCTCGGGCATCGCGAGCAGGTCGCGCCCGCCGAGAAGCGCGCTCGTCATGCCGACCCGCACACCCGGCTGGTCGAGCAGTCCCATGACCGCCCTGGCGGTGACCGACTTGCCGGAGCCGGACTCCCCGAGCAGCACGAAGGTCTCCCCTCGCCGGATGACGAGGTCGACCCCTCTGACGGCGGGTGATTCGTGCGCCGCGCCGGTGAACGTCACCGTCAGGTCGCGCAGTTCGAGAGCGGGAGGTGCGGTCTCCGGGGACCCCGCCATCTGACCTCCTCGATGTCAAGAATGCCGAAAAAGTGCGTCAGCACCCTCTGGTTTGCCGAATTATCACCGAGTATTGACCCTTGTGGCGAATCATGGCAAGCTCTGCCGAAACTTAGCCGGATATCGGCATGGCAGTGACAGTGGCGCCGATTTTTAACGATCAAGCGCCTCGCAAGGATGCGGCGGGTGCGCGTCAGCCCCACATCCGGCTGCCGGAGTCCTGCCCCCACCCACCCGAAGGAGACATCGCATCGTGCTTGAGCCCGCCAAGCGCTATACCGGGTACCGCTCCTACGAGTACCTGGAGCCCGGCGTCGACTACCGCGCCTTCGACCTGGCGCCCGAGCTGGGCCGGGTCCCCGCCTACTCGGGCCTGTCACTCGACTCAGGGCAGCGGGAGCGCGTCCAGCGGCTGCTGACCGACGGCGTCGTCATCTCCCTGCACGACCATCCCTCGGTCTTCCCCGAGGAGATCCGGCAGACCGTCGACTACAACCGGACCGCCCGCCACCACACCGGCTTCGAGGGACTCGCCCGCTCCGGCATGACGGCCGTCTTCGACAACCTGATGGACGGTACCTGCTGCATCACCAGCCAGGCGGGCTGGAAGTGGACCGACGTCGTGGCCGACATCGGCATGCGTCTTTCCGACATCGCGCACCAGGACTACGTCATCAAGGTCGAGCGTGTCGCCGACATCCACCGGGCGCACGAGTCGGGGCGGATGGGTCTGGTCCTCGCCCTCGAGGCGGCGACCATGATCGAGAACGAGGTCGATCGCGTCGACATGCTGTACGGCTTCGGCGTGCGGCAGATGGGCATCGCCTACAGCGAGGCCAACACCCTGGGCAGCGGCCTCAAGGAGCGCTCGGACGGCGGCCTGACGCTGTTCGGCGAGAAGGCCGTGCGCCGGATGAACAAGCTCGGCATCGCCATCGACATCTCCCACTCGGGCGACCAGACCTCCCTCGACACCATCAGGCACTCCACCAAGCCGATCCTCATCACGCACGCGGGCTCCAGAACCGTCTGGCCGTCCAACCGGATGAAGCCCGACTCCGTCATCAGGGCGGCCGCAGAGCGGGGCGGCGTCATCGGCCTCGAGGCCGCCCCGCACACCACGATGTCGGCCGCGCATCCGCGCCACTGCCTGGAGTCGGTCATGGACCACTTCACCCACTGTGTCGACCTGGTCGGCATCGACCACGTCGCCTTCGGCCCCGACACGCTCTTCGGCGACCACGTGGGCCTGCACGACACCTTCGCCGAGCACCTGTCGCTCAACGAGGCGCACGCGGGCACGCCGTACGAGAGGGTCCCCTACGTCGACGGCCTGGAGAACCCGGCCGAATGCTTCTGGAACATCGCCGGCTGGCTCGTCGTGAACGGCTACTCCGACGACGAGATCGGCAAGGTGCTCGGCGGCAACGTGCTCCGGGTCCTCGAGGAGGTGTGGCACTGATGCGCGGACGCACCCTGCTCGGCATCGCGGCCGCGGCCCTGCTCGCCGCGGGGCTCACGGCCTGCGCGCCCGCCGTCCCCGGCTCCGGGGCGGGTTCGGGCTCGGGGTCGAGCCCGGCGGGCGCGGGGCCCGCGGAGCGTATCACGATCGGCACCACGGCCGACGTGGTCAACTACAACCCGCTGGTCGGCAACAGCCGCACCGACTCCTGGGTCACCAACCTCATGTACCCCCATCTCATGCAGATGGACGAGGCGGGCAAGCGGATCCCCTACCTCGCCACCGAGTGGTCCTACGGCAAGGACGGCACCACCGCGACGATGAGGCTCCGCGACGACATGAAGTGGTCGGACGGAACCCCTGTGACAGCGGACGACGTGGTCTTCGCGATCTCCACGGTGCAGAAGGAGAAGTTCGGCGTGGTCGCCGGGCTCATCACCGCCCTCGACAAGGCCGAGGCCGTCTCGCCGACCGAGGTCAGATTCACCCTCACCAGGCCGGACGGCACCTTCCTCGACAACATCGGCTTCTGGCTGCCGATCGTGCCCAAGCACGTGTTCGGCAAGGCCCCGAGCGTGCAGAAGTTCGCCAACGACGCCGACTGGGTCAGCGCGGGGCCGTACAGGCTCACCAAGGTCGAGCGCGGCCAGCGCTACGTGCTGGAGCGCGTCGACTCCTTCGGCCCGGCGAAGCCGCCGGTGAAGGAGGTCGTCTTCCGGGTCTTCCCCGACGTCAACACCGAGGTCCTCGCGCTGCGCAACGGTGAGATCGACGTGATCGGCAACGTGCTGCCCCCGGCCGCGGCGGCCGGGCTCAAGGGCGACTCGAAGATCAACCTGGTGCAGATCCCCTCGCTCGGCTGGGCGCACCTGCAGTACAACACCAAGCGCAAGCCGCTGGACGACGTCCGCGTCCGTCAGGCCCTCGCGCACGCGGTCGACTACGAGGCCATCCGCACGATCGCGCTGCAGGGCTTCGCCAAGTCGTCCAACTCCAGCGTGCTGACACCGTCCCAGCCGGACTACGCCGACCCCGGGATGAAGGAGTACGCCTTCGACCCGGCCCGGTCGAAGGAACTGCTCAAGCAGGCGGGGGTGACCGGCCTGAGCCTGAACATGATCTACGACCAGGCCGATCCCAACATCGCCAAGTGGGCGCCCATGGTCAGGGACGCGGCCAAGCAGGCGGGCATCGAGATCAAGCTGCAGGGCCTGGAGCGCAACACCTACCTCGACAAGACCGCCAAGCGTGACTTCGACATCTACGCGGGTTCCTGGGCGATCATGGACAACCCGCCCTCAAACATGGGGCTGGCCTTCAAGTCCGGCGGGTTCATCAACTACGCCCAGGCTGAGGACCCCAAGCTGGACGAGCTGATCGACCGCGCGCAGCGGGCGCTCACCGTCGACGAGGCCCGCGCTCCCGTCCAGGAGGCCGCGAAGATCATCCATGACCAGGTCTACGACAACGTGCTCTACGTGGAGACCTTCAACATCGCGCACTCGGCGAAGTGGACGAACTTCAGGCCCATGCCGAGCGAGCTGCTGTCGATCATCAATCCGCTGTCGCTGGCCCAGGTCAGGCCGGCCGCCTGAGCGGCCGGGCGAATCCGAGGAAGAGGAAAGAGGAGGAGGGCCATGGTACGGCTGAGGTTCGTCGGCGCACGGCTGCTACGGGGGCTGCTGACCCTGTGGTTCGCGGTCACCGTGACCTTCTTCCTCGTCCGCCTGCTGCCCGGTGACCCCGTGCTCGCCGTCGCCGACCCCGGCATGACGGAGCAGCTGCGCGCCAAGCTGCTGGCCGACTTCGGCCTCGACCGGCCCCTGGGCGTGCAGTACCTCAGCTACCTGGGCCAGCTCCTGCAAGGCAATATGGGAATCTCCCTGCGCCAGTCGGTCCCGGTCACCACCGTCCTGCTCGAGCGCCTGCCCTGGACGCTCATCCTCACCGTCTCCGCGATGACCGTGACCGTGGCGCTGGGCGTCCCCCTCGGCGTGTTGGCCGCGACCAGGGCCAGGAGCTGGACGGACCGGGTGATCCAGGTGGGCGGGGTCACCGCCCAGTCGCTGTTCGTGCCCAGCGTCGGAGTCTTCCTGCTCTACGTGCTCGGCGTCGTGCTCGGCTGGTTCCCCATCGGGGGAGCGGTCGACCCGGACGCGACCGGGCTCGCGGCCACGGTCAGCATGCTGCACCATCTGGTGCTGCCCTGCCTGTCCCTGGTCCTCGTCCAGCTCGGCGGCTACGTGCTGACCATGCGCTCGACCCTGATCGAGGCGCTCGGCGACGACTACGTCACGCTCGCCAAGGCCAAGGGCGTGCCTCCCGCGGCCGTGGTCTGGAAGCACGCGGTGCGCAACGCGCTGCTGCCGACGACGACCATCGCCGGGCTCCAGCTCGGCGCGCTGGTCGGCGGCGCGGTCCTCACCGAGACCATCTACGCCTACCCCGGCATAGGCCGTGCCATCTACGAGGCGGTCGGGCAGCTCGACTTCCCCGTCCTGCAGGGGGCGTTCGTGCTGCTCGCCGCCGCCGTCGTCGTCGCGAACCTGCTGACCGACATCGCCTACGGATTCCTCGACCCACGGGTGCGGACCTCATGAAACCTGCCACGACCCCGCCGGGCCCGGCCCCTGCCGGACAGGGCGCCGGACAGGGCGCCGAGCCGCAGGCGCCCCCGCCGGGCACGGCCTCGGCCGCCGGGCTCCCCGCCGTGCCGGAACCGACCGCGGCCCGCCGTACCTGGGCGGCCTTCAGACGCAACCCGCTCGGCGTCGGCAGCGCGGCGACGCTCCTGCTGATCATCGCCGTCGCGCTCTGCGCCCCGCTGATCGCGCCCTTCCCCGAGGGCTACGGCGTCGAGACCTCGCTGCCGCCGGGACCGGGCCACTGGTTCGGCACCGACGACATCGGCCAGGACGTCTTCGCCCAGGTCGTCTGGGGCACCCGGGTCAGCGTCACGGTCGGCGTGAGCGCCTCGGCGCTGGCCATCGTCATCGGCCTGCTGGTCGGGGTGACCGCGGCCTACTTCAAGCGCATGGACACCCCCCTCGGCATCCTCATCGACCTGTCGCTCTCGCTGCCGGTGCTGCCGCTGATGATCCTGGTCGCCGCGCTCGCCGGGCCGAGCGTGCGGACCCTGGTGGTCGTGATCGCGCTGTTCAGCTGGCCCGAGGTCGCTCGCGTGGTCCGCTCACAGGCCCTGGCCATCGTGCCGCTGCCCTTCGTCTCGGCGGCGAAGGTCGTCGGCGGCTCCGCGTTCTGGATCATCCGCAAGCACCTGCTGCCCGGCCTGGTCCCCGTCGTCGGCGTCTCCGTGGTGCTGACCACCTCGCGCGCCGTGCTGTCCGAAGCGGGACTGTCCTTCCTCGGCCTCGGCGACCCGGCCGGCTGGTCGTGGGGGGCGATCCTGCACAAGGCGCAGATGTCGGGCTCCCTCGCCTCCGCCTGGTGGACCACACTCTTCCCGTCCGCGGCCATCCTGCTCCTCGTCCTGGCCACGACGCTCCTGTCCGTCGCCTACAACGACGCGCGCAACCACCGCGCGCGCTGAACCGATCTCACCACCAGGGAGGAACGACCGATGCTCGTGGAGATCAACGGCAACCGGCTCAGCATCGAGGTGTACGGCGACCGGCCCGGCGCGCCCACGATCATCGCGCACCACGGCGCCCCCGGGCTCGGCTCGCTCGCCGAGCCGAGGGCGAGCTTCGGCAGGCTCGCCGACGCCTACCGCGTCGTCGTGTTCGACGCCAGGGGCTCGGGCGCCAGCGAGGGCAACGAGCCCTTCACCCACGAGCAGTGGGTCGCCGACGTCGAGGGCATCAGGCAGTGGCTCGGCGTGGAACCGGTGATCATGGCGGGGGGCTCCTACGGCGGGTTCATCGCCATGGAGTACGCCATCGCCCACCCCGGCAGGGTCGGCGCGCTCGTGCTGCGCGACACCTCGGCGGACAACGCCAACCAGGACCTCGCGGTCCGCAACGCCGCGACCTCCTCACGGGTCGCGATCGACCCCGGCAAGCTGGACCGGATCATGTCGGGCACCGTGCGCGACGACGACGACCTGCGGGACTGCTGGACGGAGATCCTCCCGCTGTACGACCACGACTACGACCCGGCCAAGGTCGCCGAGCGCGCGGCGGCCACGCCGTACCGGCACAGGACGCACAACTTCGCCTTCGCCGTAAACCAGCCGGGGTACGACGTCAAAGACCGGCTTCCGCGGATCTCCGCGCCCACGCTCGTCACCGTCGGCAGGCACGACTGGATCACACCGGTGGCATGCAGCGAGGTGATCGCGGAGCTCATCCCGGACGCCCGCCTGGTCGTCTTCGAGAAGTCCGGTCACTCGCCGCAGGTCGAGGAGGCCGAGCTGTTCGAGGCGACCGTGCGGGAATTCCTGGAAAAGATCTACAGAGCAGCCTGAAGACGCGAAAATGCACCCGATGAATGATCTCGACGCACTCGACCGCCAGATCCTCGCCGCCCTGCACGTGAACGGCAGGGCGAGCTGGACCGACATCGCGCAGGTGATCGGCACCTCGACCACGACCGTGGCGCGCAGGGCCCAGCAGCTCCTCACCGAGGGGACGGTGCGCGTGGCGGTGATACCCCACATCGAGTACTCGGGGCCCGTCGACATGTTCATGGTGCGGCTCTCCTGCGCCCCCGGCAGCCAGCTCAGGGTCGCCGGAGCGCTGGCCCGCTATCCGGAGGTCCGCTTCGTCGCCGTCGTCACCGGAAGCCAGGACATCGTCTTCGAGATCGTGGTGCCCAAGCACCACGACCTCTACACGACGCTCGTCGAGTACGTCCAGCGCATCCCCGGCGCCCTGCACAGCCAGGCCGAGCTGGTGCTGCACACCTACAAGGTCTCCTACGACTGGAGCCTGCAGCTGCTGGACGGCAAGGCGGGTCACCTCGCGACCCCGCCGCCGCCGCACGACTGCGCCGCCGACCACCTCGACGACCTCGACAAGGACATCCTGGCCGCGCTCCGCGAGGACGGCCGCGCCAGCTTCCAGTCGGTCGCGACGCTGCTGAAGGTGAGCGAGAGCACCGTACGGCGGCGCTTCGAGGCCATGCTGGAACGCGGATGCGCCTTCGTGGCGACCCTGGTGCCCGCGGCGGCCCTCGGCTACGAGGCCGAGGTATTGTTCTGGCTCTCCGTCGAGCCCGCCAGGATGGAGGCGGTCGTCGAGCTGCTCACCGAGCACAGGGGCGTGCGTTTCATCGCCTCGACGCTCGGCCAGTCGTCACTGATGTGCGAGGTGATCATGCCGACCACGGCGGACATCCACCACTTCACCAGCCGCACCCTCGCCGCCATCCCCGGCATCAGGTCGTGGACGGCGAGCGTCCAGCTGCTCACCGTCAAACGGGCCTTCCTGTCCGTGCCCTGGGCCCAGCGCAGGATCGCCACCGTCTCCGACCCCGCGGAGTAGAGGCGCGGGCAGGGCAGGCGGTCACCCGGCCCGCGCCGGGTCTCGAGCCGCCGCGGGCGCGAACACGGCGGAGGGGCCCCGCGGAACGGTTCCACGGGGCCCCTCCGCTCGCGTTCAGGGCTTTCTGTGACCTTTCAGGAAGCGCGGCCGCCACGGCTCAGGGGAGGCGCGGCTGCCGCGCGCTCTCAGGAGGTGCTGCCGCCGCGGCGCAGGCCGAGCACGCCGACCACGACGCCGGCGAGCCCGACCAGCAGGCCCGCGCCGCCGGGCAGGCGGGCGGTGCCGGCGGTGGTGGTCGGCGGGGCGGCGGCGACCGGCGCGACGGGGAGGCCGGGCAGGCCGGGGCGGACGGCGCCCCCCGCGGCGGCGAAGCGATGCCGGGCGCGGGAG
>NZ_JBFBCE010000159.1:0-9354 GCF_040689595.1 Streptosporangium sp. NPDC051023
CGACAGCCGGGCCACCACGCTGACCAGGAAGCGAAATCGACTCTCAGCCGAATACCTCAGCCCACCACACGAAGATCACGAAAGATCGAGGCTAGACGCCCTCTATCAGGTGGGAGCAGATGAACAGGTCACCATGTTGGCCCAACGAGCCGCCACACGCGTCTCCTTCACCACTCTGACCTCCATTACCAGGCTGTTAGACACCATGTACGGGGTGGAAGCGGACGAACAAGCCGTCGCTCTCTCTGCACGACTGCCCGCTGCCGGATTATCTGGCCTTCCACAGGAGCAAGGCGGCGATAGAGCGTTATATCGGTTCGGCCGAACACAGGACGGGAAGCCAGCTGAACCTTGGGATTGGGATGATCTGATCAGCGAAGACTTCACATAGTTAGCATTGTGTGAGATCCAACTGGCCCGGGACGACACCCGCCGACACCCGCCGACACCTGCCGACAGGAGCCGTTTCCGAGTTCGCCGAAGAGTCCGTCCCTTGGAGCGCTGAGGGGGTGTCCTGAGCTCGCTGCCGTCGAGTGCCGTCAGCAGGTCACCAGGTTGTCGCCGTCGTCGTACAGTCGATCAACGTTTCGCCGGACCCGGGCCAGCGTGCTGAGAAGTGCTAGTCCGTCTGACGCTGTTATGGCGTGCCACCACTCCCGGGTGGGTCGCGGCCGGGCCGGGGCCCGACCCTTCCCTCTGCTCAGTTGTCGGAGTCCCAGTGCTCGTCTCCGACCGCGTTGTTGGCGAACTCGCGGACGTTGTCGTTCACCTGAATCTGGTGATCGATGTCGAGCTGGCGATAGAGGTGCTCGAACTCCTCTTCCGACAGGGTCTCGACATTCACCGCCAACTCCGTGACGATGTCGTCCTGCTCGTCTTCACTCAACGGTTCCTTGCTCATCTGTTCCCTCCCTGGGGTGGCGCCGGGGTCTCTCGATCGTGCGGCCGCCGTCTCGCGCGTGGCTCACCATGCCAGCAAGCCGGATGTCTCCCCTTTTCAGGTCCGCGCGCGGACCGCAGGCGAGGAGCTGTCCATCGTCCGGCCCGTACTCCGGCCACTACGCGCTGGTCTACGAGCCGGGCTGGGAGCAGACGGCCGTTCTCGTCGTGGACTGGCTCAATCGCGTTATCCGCTGAACCCCCGGCTAACGTGCTCAGCACCGCCCCCAGCAACCGAGACGAGGCTCGCGCGTGAACCTGCCTCAGCATGTGTACCACTTGGCCGAGGCGGCGAACTGGCCGTCGATTGAAAAGCATGGCCTCCTACCGGCAGCCGAGCTGATCGCCCGCGCCGGGCTGAGCGGGGCCGACCGCGAACGGCTGGAGCGCTCGCAGCGTCCAGAGCCCATGCTGCTGCCGGACGGGGTTGAGATCCGCGACCAGCGACCGATGCCGGCGTCCGCCCTGCAGTCCTGCCTGGTTGGCCTGGACCCGGCCGACTGGTACGCCTTGGTGAACGTCCGGGTGTTCTTCTGGCTCGACCCGGCCCGGCTCAACCGGCAGCGGGCGGCGTACGGGTCGCGGCCCCAGGTCGTTCTCACCCTGGATACGGTCGGGCTGGTGGCCGACTACGGCGACCGAGCGGCGGTCAGCCCCATCAACAGCGGGAACGCCCGCAGGCGGCCCGCACGCCGAGGGGCGGCGACATTCGTTCCCTACACAGAATGGGTCAGGTCGGGGTGGGCGAGCGAGGCGGTCGCGCTCGGCATCAGGGAGCGGAGGAGGTCGCACCCGCCGACGGAACTGACGGTCATGGGCGCGATCCCCAACGCGATGCAGTACGTGACCGCCATATCCCGGCTCGCAGCGGGTGAGCGGTTCAGAGAGAGTTGATGGCCCTTCTACCCGTATTCGGGTGGCACCCGCTGGCGAGGGTCATCGCGTCGGTGTCGGTCGCGGCCACGGTGCTGGTGTGGCTGGCCCCGGCCGTATGGCCGCCGATTGATGCCGCCCTGGCGGTGACGAGGCTGTCACTGACGCTGTACGGGTTGCGACGCGGACGGCGCCGTCCCTGAGATGGTCATCAACTCCGCACTGCTTCCAGGCTCGCAAGTCAGCAGCGGAGCGGGGACGCCGGGGAAAGCGCCGAGACCAGCCGCCGACTCCTTCAACAGGGTATGCAGGATCCATCTTGCTCTTGAGAAGGTCGATTATCAGGAGCCAGAAACCCGGGCCGACGACAACCGGCACGCTCCGGTTCCGGCCGACGGGGCCGCACCACCGGATTCAACTCCCGCAGGCGCCGCTGGGTCACTCACCTCGCGTCGACGTGGGCGCACAGGGGGCGGCACCCCAACTACCGCTGGCCGACCTCGCTGCCGGGCGTGCCTGCAATCGCACTATCAAATAGACCGAAGCTCCCCGGCCCGTACACTGGTTGATCAAGGCGTGTCGGGTGACAGGACGCCCTGGACGTGCGCCAGGATTTCCTGTGACTCAGCAAGGGCGGCCTGAAACTCCCGCGGATGATCGCGGGCCAGCTCGCGGCGCAGCCGGACCGCCTCGTCGAGGCTGGTGTGCGCCTGCCGCCAATGTCCCAGGCCGGTGAGCCAGACGCCGAGAGTGTGCAGCGCTTTGGCCAGGTAAGGCTCGAACGCCGCCGGGTCCGCCTGAGTCAGGGCCCGATAGAGGCGTACTGCCTCCTCCGAGGCCATCCGCGCCTCCTCCAACCGGCCAAAAGGCACCAGCCATACACCAAGATCGCTCAGCTGTCTGGCGAGCTCGAATTGGTAGGCGTGCGGCTCCACGTCGGCGAGACGCCGGTAGATCTGTACCGTTTCCTGGGCTGCCGACAGGGCTTTCTCTATCTCGCCCAGGGTCCTCAGGCAGACCCCTCTTTGGCAGGCTCAGGTGAGACATCGGGAGGAGATAGCCTTCTGAGCTGCAAGTAGGGCGAGAACAGGACCGTTGACGATCGTGACCTTGACTGTTGCCGACCTGAGTGTCGGTGTGCGTAATGATGGAACCGTGAGTTCGGAGCCAGAGCCGAAGGGGCCGCGGGCCGAGCGGCCCAAGGCGGTCAAGCGGTTGCCGAGCGAGTTGAGCGACGCGGCAAGTTCGCTCCGGAAAGCCGCAGGGTCGGCGGCGGCCAGAGCTCGGTAGAGGGCGACCGCCTCCCGCGCCGCGATCAGCGCCTGGTGGGCCGCACCCCCCTTGGACAGAGTGGCCGACAAGCGGATGAGCGCCCCGGCGAGGCCGGGCCGCGCGCTGCCGGGGGCGGTGCTGGCGAGCTCGCGCTGGATCAGCACAGCCTGTTGGGCGGCGTCCATCGCTTGGCCATGGTTACCCAGCAGGGATAGCTCGGCTGCCAGGCAGTCGAGCGAGCCGGCCAGCTCCAGGGCGAAGTCCCGGCGCCGAGTCTGGGACAACCCGCGGTATGCCGCCGGGGAAGATCTGCTGCGATGGGAACGGCACCTCACGACTCTTCCGAGCATCATGGCTATTCAGGCAGGCTGGGCGGACTCCGAGGCTGAAGTGGCCATTCGGCTGGCGATGTTGACGCTGGCGTCGTCTGCCCATTCCCATATTGACCTGATCGCGCTAAGAACCGTACAGACTCTTCTCAACGCCGATAAGGTAGCCGGAGATCTCGTCGAAAAGGCCCTGGGCGTCGTTGATGACCAGCATTGTGCCGCCTGAGGTGTCGGTGACACTTCAACATCATGACCCACCCACGGCAGCGACGAGGAGGCTTTGTCAGGGAGCGGACTTGGTCGTGTGAACTCGAGCTGCCGGAGTCGGGTCTGACGACAGCCCGCGCCCACTACGGGCACCCCGCCGCAGCATCACCGTATGACGGGCCCGGTCGGGTGAGCGTGCGCCGACCGGTCGGCACGGCGAGAACGGCGGGCTGTCCTCCACGATCGCCGCCCCAAGCAAGCGGGCGAAATCCCGGGCCTGGGCGATGATGGAGTCGACCACGACGGGGGTGTGCTCGGCTCTGTCGTCCACGGGGATCCTGCGGCTTTGGCCTTCAGTACTCCCTGGGAGGTCCAGGACTCCCGAAGCTGCGGCGAGCCGCAAAGTAGGCGGGCTGATCCAGCTCAGCGCGGGTTTCCGTACCGCTCGCCAGAGCCGGATTTCGGCGGCCTGTCCCGGGTCGGCATCGGGGACCGGATTGGCAGAGCGATCGGAGTCAGGGCCGTGAACTGGGATGATGCGGTTCCGGTGACCAGACACAATGCACGTTCTTCTGTCCGGTCAGCCCTCTACTTTGCCCCTGACCACAGCTTCGGGAGTCCTGGGCCTACGCGGCGTTACAGTCCGGCGCGTACATCCCGGAGGGCAGAGAGCAAGTAGCGGAAGTCGTCTGCGGCTCCAACACGGACCTGGCGATCCTGACCGTGTAGTCCGGCGGAATGACCGGGCAGGTCACTCTCGACGGCGATGTGCGGGCTGGACCGGACGATCTACACTCGGCGGAATGACCGCCCGGCGCGAGGACCTCGCCATCACCGTGGTCGCCGTGCTGGCCGCCGTCCTGCCGCTCCTCGTGCCCGAGCCACGGACCTGGTGGCTGTTCGGCCTGGCGGTGCTGTCGTCGGCGCCCGTCTACTGGCGGCGGGACGCGCCGATCCTGACCTGCGTGCTCGTCGGCACCGCCACCAGCGTCATGGTGCTGTGGGAGAAGCCGCTGCTGCCGCTCGGCCCGCTGGTGTGCCTCTACACGATCGCCGCGCAAAGCACGCGGGCGCAGCGCCTGGCCGTCATCCCGGCCACGGTCGTGTTCGTGACCGTGTCGCTGATCGTGCCGCACGAGAAGGCCGAGACCTACCGCTACGTCGCCGTCGCGTACGTCGCCGCGTACGCTCTGGGCACCGGCGCCAGGGCCCGCCGCGCGCAGGCCGCCGAGCTTGAGGAGCGTGAACGCAGGCTGGCCAGCGAGCGCGAGGCCGCCGCGGCCGAGGAGCGCACCCGCATCGCGCGCGACGTGCACGACATCGTCACCCACTCCGTCGGGCTGATGGTCGTGCAGGCCGAGGCGGGCCCGGTGGCGCTGAAGAGCGATCCGGCCAGGGGCGAGGCGGCCTTCGACACGATTGGCGAGATCGGCCGCTCTGCGCTGGTGCAGCTGCGCGGCCTGCTGGGCACCCTGCGCGCCGGCGAGGAACGGCCCGAGCGCCCCGGTCTCGACGCGCTGCCTGAGCTGATCGCCCGGATCGGCCGCGCGGGCGTGCGGGTGGAGCTGGCAAGCCTCGGGGACGCCCGCCCGGTCTCGCCCGAGGTGGACGTCGCCGCCTACCGTATCGTCCAGGAGGCATTGACGAACGTGCTGCGACATTCCGGGGCGCGGGCCGTACTGGTCAGACTTGCCTGGGCGGACGCCCTGCGGCTGGAGATCTCCGACGACGGCGACGGCACGCGCGGCCAGGATGGTGGCCACGGCCTGGCCGGGATGCGTGAACGGGCGCTGGCCAGCGGCGGCACGTTCAGCGCGGGCCAACGGCCCGGCGGGTTCACCGTGTCGGCCGAGCTGCCCGTCGGCGGATGAGCGATGCTGCGCGTGCTGGTGGTCGATGACCAGGACCTGTTCCGGGCGGGGTTCGCGATGATCCTCGACGCCCAGCCGGACATCGAGGTGGTCGGCGAGGCGGGCGACGGCGCCGCCGCCGTGGCCGCGGCGGCCGAGCTGACGCCCGACGTGGTGCTCATGGACATCCAGATGCCCGTCATGGACGGCGTCGCCGCCACCGAGCGCATCTGTGCCGAGACGTCCGCCAAGGTACTCGTGCTGTCCATGTTCGACCTGGACGAGTACGTCTACGGCGCGCTGCGGGCCGGCGCCGGCGGCTTCATCCTCAAGGACATCAGGCGCGAGGAGCTGGCCCAGGCCGTGCGCGTGGTCGCGGCGGGGGAGTCGCTGCTGGCCCCCGCGGTCACCCGCCGCCTGGTGGAGGACCTGGTACGGCGGCCGGGTCACGGCGTCGCCCCCCGCCTGGCGGCCCGCCTCGACCTGCTCACCGACCGGGAATTGGAGACGCTGCACCTGGTGGCGGGTGGGTTGGCCAACGCCGAGATCGCCGCGCGGCTGGTGGTCAGCGAGCACACGGTCAAGACGCACGTCAGCCGCATCCTCACCAAGCTGGGCCTGCGCGACCGGGTGCAGGCGGTGATCTTCGCCTACGAGGCCGGGCTCGTAGTCCCCGGGAGTGACCTGGAGGATCGCGCTCCAGAGCGATGATCCCGCCGCCCGGGATGCGGAGCATGGACGGCATGAAAAGCTGGAAACTCGCCGTCGCGGCCGGGCTGTCGGCCGTGCTGTTCGCCCTCGGCACCGGGCTCCACCCGATCTGGTTCCTCACCTGGCTCGCGCCGCTGCCCGTGCTGCTGGCCGCCGCCCGGGTACGTTTCCGCCTCGCGCTCGCTGCGGCCTTCGCCGCGTTCGCTGCGGGACAGGCTCCCCTGTGGCTGTATTTCCTGAACGTGGTGGAGATACCGCTCCCATTGATGGCGGCGCTCATGCTCGGTCTTGCCCTGGTTTTCGCCCTGCTCGCCGCGGCCTCGGGGGCTCTGGTACGGCGCGGCCGTCCGCTCTCGGCTGTGGTCCTCCCGTCCGCGGGGTGGGCGGCGACGGAGTACCTGCTGTCGGTGCTCGGCCCGTACGGCGCGTGGTGGAGCCTGGGCTACACGCAGGCCGACGTGCTGCCGGTGCTGCAGGCCGTGTCGCTGACCGGCGTGTGGGGGGTCACGTTCCTGCTGCTCGCCGTGCCGTCGGCTGCCGCGGTCCTGCTCTCGGGCACGGTTGGCCGCCTGCGGGTGGCGCTGGTGGTGTGGGTCGTCCTGGTGGCGGTACTCGGCTACGGAGCCTGGCAGTTGCGCGCGCCCGAGCCGGGGGCGCGCGTCGCGCTGCTGGTCACCGACCACCCCAACGACGCCATCCCGCTGGACACAGCGCAGGGCCGCACGCTGGTGGCCCGCTACGCCGAGCAGGTAGAGGCGCTGGCGGCGCGCGGGGTCCGGACGGTGGTGCTGCCGGAGAAGACGTTCCTGGCCGACGACCGGACGCTGCCGATGCTGGCCTCCGCCCTGACGCGGATCACCGCTCGGCACCGGGTCGACGTGGTGGCCGGGCTGGTCCTGCGGCGCGGGGACGTGCTGACCAACGTGGCGCTGGGCTATCCGGCGGGTGGCGGGCGGCCTTCGGAGTACACCAAGCACTTCCTCATCCCCGGGCTGGAGTCGGAACTGACGCCCGGCAGCGGGCTGACGGTCCTGCCCGGCGGGTCGGGTCTGATCATCTGCAAGGACCTGGACTATCCGGGGCTGGTGCGCTCCTACCGCGAGGCGGGGGCGACGGTGCTGTACGCGCCCGCGTGGGACTTCTCCACCGACGGCTGGCTGCACGGGAGGATGGCCCTGGTGCGCGGAGTGGAGTCTGGGGTGACGGTGGCGCGGGCCGCGCGGGCGGGGCGCCTGGTCATCAGCGATCCGGCGGGCCGCGTCGTGGCCGAGACGGAGTCGTCGTCGGCGGACTTCGCCACGGCGATCGCGCCCCTGCCCGCCGCGGTGGCGCCGACGCTTTACGCGCGGGTGGGGGACTGGTTCGCGTGGCTGTGCCTGGGGCTGACGGCTGTTTCGCTGATCGCCGGGTTCAGGGTACGGCGAACGCCGCAACCCGAGCCGGAGCCCCGGATCCCGGTCGACGTCAAGTCGTAGGGGGCGCTTGCGCTGCTCGCCACGTCGTCACGGTGACGAGCCCGTCGCCGATCTTGCCGCACGCTACGTCGTCACGGCGGGACGCGTCATCACGGCCTAGTACTCCAGCCGTAGATCGTGAGGCGGGGCGAGGTCGTGCGCATGTGAACCTGTGGGGCTAGGGCCACAACTACGACGGACGGCCACCGCTGTGATCATTCAGGTGTGATGGAACTGAAGATCATGCGGTGGCCGCGTTGGCCAGACTAGAACACCTCAACGCCACTCGTCTGCAGAGCGGACTGGACGATGCCTTCGCTCGAGTGGCAGGCCGCTTCAGGAGGCGAGAGGTACGGCTGCGCGCCCGTTCCTGCCTGCAAGGGCTACTGTCCGGCCTGCACCGCACCACCGGCTGGTCGTTGGCCGAACACGCCGGGGAAGCCACCCCGGACGGCATACAACGACTGTTTTCGACCGCCAAATGGGACGCCGACGCAGTGCGCGACGACATCCGCGACTACGTGATCGACCACCTGGGCGCCCCTGACGGAGTGCTGGTCGGGGACGACACCGGTTTTGAGAAGAAGGGCACCTGCTCGGCCGGGGTGCAGCGCCAGTACACCGGCACCGCCGGAAAGATCACCAACTGCCAGATCGGGATGTTCCCCGGCTACGCCACCATCCGGGGCCGCGCCCTGCTGGACCGGGAACTGTATCTGCCCCGCACCGCCTGGATCGCCGACGCCGACCGGTGCGCGAAGGCGAAAGTCCCCGACCAGACGGCCTTCGCCACCAAACCGCAACTGCTGCAGGCGATGATCAGCCGGGCGATCGCCGCAGCGGTGCCCTTTGCCTGGGTCACGGCCGATGAGGCCTACGGCGACAACGGGCCGCTGCGCCGATTCCTGGAAGAGCGGCAGCTCGGCTACGTGCTGGCCGTGGCCCGCCACCATCAGATCACCACCGGCGCGGGCAAGGTCCGCGCCGACGCCGTCGCGGCGAAGATCCCCAAGAGCGCCTGGCAGCGGCACTCTTGCGGTGCCGGCGCCAAGGGGCTGCGGCGCTATGACCGGGCTTTGGTGGCCACCACCGGCCCGGCTCATCGGCTGCTGATCCGCCGCTCGGTCAGCAAGCCGTCTGAGCTGGCCTTCTATCTGTGTCACACGCCGATACCGGCCCCGTTGTCCCGTCTGGTGGCCGTGGCCGGAGCTCGTTGGAGTATCGAGGAGTGCTTCCAAGCGGGCAAGAACGAAACCGCCTTCGACCACTACCAAGTTCGCCTTTATCCGGCCTGGTACCGCTACATCACGCTGGCCATGCTCGCGCTCGCCTTCCTCTCCGTCACCCGAGCCGCCCTGGCCGATGAGCCAGGCGCCTCGGCCGGAGGTGAGTCGAAAGCATCCAGGGAAGGTGGCATGGGACCGGCCGGGCTACCGATCGTGATCTCCGCTAATGAGGTTCGTCGCCTCTTCGCGTTGTTGACTCGACCAGCCATCGATGAACAGCACATCCAGCACTGGTCAGCATGGCGGTTACACCACCAGGCGCGCGCTCGACGAGCCCATTACCAGCGACAACGCATCAAAGATCACTAAGTACGGCTGGAGTACTAAGCGGCGTGCACCGCGACGGCGAACACATCGCCGCCCCGCTGGCCGTCTACGGTTTGTAGGGGTCCCCGTAGCAAACAGCGGAAAATCCAACGAACCGTGTGACACG
>NZ_JBFBCE010000160.1:0-9136 GCF_040689595.1 Streptosporangium sp. NPDC051023
ACGAGAGTCCTCTCGGGCGGGCGACCGGCGATGAAACAGGAACCCTCACGGGCGACCGTGGGAATCCCCCTCGTTCACGAGGGGGAGGATGTCAAGGTTGTCGAGGTGTACGACGGCAACAGGAACGCCCCGGTCGTGATGGCCCCGGGCGAGGGTGGGGAGTCGGGGCGCGGCATGGCCCTGGTCGCCGGGCTGGCCCGGAGCTGGGGCTTCCGCGACACACGCCTCGGCAAGGCCGTCTTCTTCGAACTGCTCGCCTGGCCGTGAGGCCCCACTCGGACGGCCTCCTCAGGACCGGTGGCGAGATCTCCGAGGTTCGGGTCCCGGAACACGGTGAGGCGGGAATCGTCCTCCTCGCCGTGCTCGGCGACCGGCCGAACCTGATCCGCCGGGTCAGTTGTTCGCGATGAAGTCGGTGACCAGCCGGTTGAACTCGTCGGCGTGCTCGATCATCGCCCAGTGCCCGCAGTGGTTGAGCAGCACCAGCCGGCTGTTCGGGATGTTCGCCAGCAGGTACAGCGAGGTCTCGAACGAGACGACGCGGTCGTCGCGGCCGTGGATGAGCAGGGTCGGCACCTGGACCGTCGGCAGCAGCTCCGGCTTGACCCACTTCGGCAGCGGCGCCCCCTTCGGCGGGCCGTCCACGTAGTTGCGCAGATGCTCCGGACGGGCGAGCGCGGCGTCCGAACGCGCCTGGCACAATTCGGGGGTGGCGAACCGGGCCTTGTCGTAGACCATGATCTCGACGAGTCGGCGCATGTTCTCCGGGCTCGCGTCGTGGTATGCCGCGATCAGCACCTTGAGGCCCTCCGACGGGCCGTCGCCAGCACCGAAGAGTGTGGGCATCCGGCCGACCGGCGGGCCCATGGTGACCAGGTGCGAGATCCGGCCGGGGTGCTCGGTGGCCAGCCGCAGCGAGGTCTGACCGCCCATCGAGTTGCCGACGAACGCGGCCCGCTCGATGCCCAGGGCGTCCAGGAACTGGATCGCCGCCTCCACGTGGTCGAGCCGGTCGACGGTCACGGGGTCCGACCCACCCCAGCCGGGCATGTCGACGGCGTACACGTGGAAGTGCTCGGCCAGCGTCTCGATGTTGCCGGCGAAGTTGCTCCACCCGGTCGCGCCCGGTCCGCTGCCGTGCAGCAGGACGACCGGGTGACCGGAGCCCGCCTCGTAGTAACGGAGCTTCCAGTCGGCGATCTGGACGGTGCGGGCGATGTCCTTGGGGTCGAGGGTCGTCCGGCAGCACCTGACCCGGTGCGGCCTCCTTTCGCTGAGCCTGCGCCTCAGAGGGCGCGCGTGATCGCGTCGGCCGCGGCCGTGATCGCGGCGGTGAGCGGCGTGATCTGCTCCGGTGAGTAGCGGACGCTGGGCATCGAGATCGACAGTGCCGCGACGGTCGATCCGGTGCGGTCCCTCACCGCGCACCCCATCGCGACCACGCCCCGCTCGGTGCGCTCGAGGTTGAGCACGACGCCGCTGCGCCGTACCGACCGGAGCTCGCGGCGGAGCTTCGCCAGGTCCGGCAGTTCCTCGACGGGGTCGCGCCGGTCGTCGGCGGCGTACAGGGTCACGAGCTCCTCGTCCGGGAGCGCGGCCAGCGCGACCAGGCCGCCGGTGGCCTGGTGAGCCGGGAAGACCATGCCCTCGCGGCTGCCCACCCGCAGGGTCTGCGCGCACTCGACCGAGGCGATGAACCGGACGTTCCTGCCGGTGCGGATGCTGAGGTTCGCGGTCTCGTCGATCCGGTCGACCAGGGCCCGCATCGGCCCGAGGGCCGCCGCGCGGAGCGTGCCGACGTTGGACCGGGCGCGCTCCGCGAGGGCGAGGATGGGGCCCACCCGGTAGGTTCGGTCCTCGTCCTGCACCGCGAAGTCGCGGTAGACCAGCGCGGTCAGCAGCCGGTGGGCCGTGGAGCGGGCGACGCCCAGCCGCTCGGCCGCCGCCGAGACCGTGATCGCCCCATCGAGCTGAAGGATCTGCGCGAGCCTGAGAGCATGGTCGACGCTGTTCGAGGCATAGGCCGGCGGAGTCTTCATCGGCTTCACCATGAGCCCGATCCTGGCACAACCTGTTCTGCTGTGCAGAATCCTCTGTTCCCGATCCGCCGCGTCGGCGGATAGTCAGGGCCATGTCCGATGTGAACGCCATCACGTCGCCGGTCAGCGTCACCGCCGAGGACCGGCCCGACCAGCCTCCCGTCAGCCCCGAGCTCGAGGACCTCTACCGCGGGTTCGAGAAGGCGCTGCTCGTCCCGCTGTGGACCGAGATCGGCGACCTGATGCCGCGGCACCCGCGCTCCAACGCGCAGCCGCACCGCTGGGAGTGGAGCAGGCTGCTTGAGCTCGCAGGCCGTGCCGGGGACCTGGTCCCGGTCGGCCGCGGCGGCGAGCGCCGCGCGATCGCACTGGCCAACCCGAGCCTGGCCGGCAAGCCCTACGCGACCCCGACCCTGTGGGCCGCGATCCAGTACCTGATGCCGGGCGAGAACGCGCCCGAGCATCGGCACACCCAGAACGCGTTCCGCTTCGTCGTCGAGGGCGAGGGTGTGTGGACCGTGGTCGAGCGCGACCCGGTGCCGATGCGCCGGGGCGACTTCCTTCCCCAGCCCGGCCTGCACTGGCACGCCCACCACAACTCGGCGAGCACACCGATGGCCTGGATCGACGGGCTCGACATCCCGTTCCAGTACGGCGTCGAGGGGCAGTTCTTCGACTTCGGCCGGGACACCCTCACCGAGGAGGAGCACGCCACCCCCGATCGCTCCCGCTCGGAGCGGCTCTGGGGACACCCCGGCCTGGCACCGGTCTCACAGCTCGGCCGTCGCGAAGGCACGCCCCTTCTGCGCTACCGCTGGGCCGACACCGACGCCGCGCTGACCGGCCAGCTCGCGCTGGAGCGGGAAGGCCACGCGGGCACGGTCGAGCCGGGTCACGCCCTGGTCCGCTACACCAACCCGACCACCGCCGACGACGTGCTGCCGACGATCCGGGCGCAGTTCCACCGGATCACGGCGGGCACGGAGACCGCGCCGTACCGGGAGACCGGCTCGTCGGTCTACCAGGTCTTCGACGGGTCCGGCCGGGTCACCGTCGGCGACCGCTCCTGGACGGTGACCCGCGGCGACCTCTTCGTCGTCCCGTCCTGGCAGCCGCTGTCGATCCGCTCGGAGGCGTCGGCGTCCGACTCCGACTCGGGTGCGCTCGACCTGTTCCAGTTCAGTGACGCCCCGATCCTCACCAAGCTCAACCTGTTCCGCAGCCACACCGAGAAGGACCACCGATGAAGCTCGCCACCATCCGCCTGGGTGACCACCACACCGCCGCCGTTCGCGTCGACGGCGAGCAGCTCGTCGAGGTGGGCCTGCCCGACGTCGGCGCGGTGCTGGCCGCGCCCGGCGGTCTCGCGGCCGCCGCGACGGCCGACGGCCCTCGGCATCCGCTCGCCGGAGCCGACCTCGCCCCGGTCGTGCCACGGCCGAGCAAGGTCGTCTGCGTCGGGCTGAACTACCGCAACCACATCAAGGAGATGGGCCGCGACCTCCCGGAGTACCCGACCCTCTTCTCCAAGTTCACCGACACCCTCATCGGCGCCACCGACGACATCCGGCGCCCGGCGGAGACCGAGCAGTTCGACTGGGAGGCCGAGCTCGCCATCGTCGTCGGCAGGCAGGTGCGCCGGGCGGACGAGGAGCAGGCGGTCGCCGCGATCGCGGGGTTCACCGTGCTCAACGACATCACCTGCCGCGACTGGCAGTTCCGGACCCGTGAGTGGCTGCAGGGTAAGAACTGGGACTCGACCACCCCGATCGGTCCGTTCCTCGTCACCGCCGACGAGACCGGGCCGCGCCCTGCGCTCGACATCCGCTGTGAGGTCGACGGCCAGGTGACGCAGGCCGACAACACCGGAGACCTGCTCTTCGACCCGGTCCACCTGATCCGCTACGTCTCGACGATGGTGCGGCTCAACCCGGGCGACGTGATCGCGACCGGCACCCCCGGCGGCGTCGGTCACGCCCGCAAGCCACCGGTTTTCCTGAAGGGCGGCGAGCTGGTCGTGACCGAGATCGAGGGACTCGGACGCCTCGAGAACCGCGTCGTCCCCGAAGGCGCGTGATGGCACGCGACCTCGCTGCCACGCTCGCGTGGGCCGAAACGGGGACCCGGCTGTGCGCGTCGGCACTCTCCGGCCTGTCCGAGGAGGAGTACGGCGCCGCGTCGGCTCTGCCGGGCTGGACGCGCAAGCACGTCGTGGCACACCTGGCGGCGAACGCCGAGGCGATCGGAAACCTGGTCCGTTGGGCGCGCACCGGCGAGGAGACCCCGATGTACGCCTCCCCGCAGGAGCGCGCCGCGGGGATCGAGCGGGGCTCCCGGCTGGGTGCCGACCAGCTGGCGCGGTGGTTCACGGAGTCGGCCGCGACCCTGGCCGCCGCGATGGCGGAACTCTCCGACGAGGCGTGGCGGACCGAGGTGGTGACCGCTCAGGGCCGCACCGTACCGGCGAGCGAGATCCCGTGGATGCGCAGCCGGGAGGTGATGGTGCACGCCGTGGACCTCGCCACCGGGCTCACCTTCGCCGACCTCCCCGACGGCTTCCTGCGGGCGCTGCGGGAGGACATCCACGCCAAGCGGGGTCGCGACGCGGTGCCCGACGTCGAGGGGTCCCCGGCCGACGTGACCGCCTACCTGGCCGGACGCCCCGCGACCGGAGTGACCGCCGCCGACGGCGGCCTCCCACCGGCCCTGCCTCCATGGCTCTGACGAGAAGGACCGGTCCCATGGGCATCTCTCCCTCAACCCGCGCCGACGTGATCGTCGTCGGGGGCGGCATCGGCGGCCTGTCCGCCGCGCTCGCCTTGACCCGTCAGGGACTGCGGGTCAGGGTGCACGAGCAGGCGTCCGTGTTCGGCGAGGTCGGCGCGGGCCTCCAGCTCGCGCCGAACTGCACCCGCATCCTGGACCGCTACGGGCTGCTGGAGGAGGCGGCCGCCCTCGGCGTGCTGCCCGAGGCCATGGTCATGAAGGACGCCGTGGATGACGGCGACCTGACCCGGCTGGACCTTCGCGACCTCGAGCGCCGTTACGGCTACCCCTACCTGGTGATCCACCGCAGCGACCTGCACGGGATCCTGCTCCGCGCCTGTGAGCGGGCGGGCGTCGAGCTCCTGACCGAGGCCCACTGCACGTCGTACGAGAACGTCGACGGCGGCGCCCGGGTCCGCTTCGCCGACGGCGGCGCCGACGAGGCTGAGGCGGTGATCGCCGCGGACGGACTGCACTCGGTCGCCCGTGAGTTGCTGGTCCGGGACGAGCCGGTGAGCTCGGCGTACGTCGCGTACCGCGGTGCCGTGCCGTTCGAGAAGGTCGTCGGCAACGGCATCCACGACAAGGACGTCGTCGTGTACGTCGGCCCTCGCTGCCACTTCGTCCAGTACCCGCTGCGGGGCGGCGAGATGTTCAACCAGGTCGCCGTGTTCGAGTCGCCGAAGGCGCTGGCCGGCGAGGACGACTGGGGAACCCCGGATGAGCTGGACGCGGCGTTCGCGGGGACCTGCGACCAGGTTCAGAAGGGGCTGCCGCTGATGTGGCGCGACCGGTGGTGGCGGATGTACGACCGCGACCCGATCATGACCTGGGTGACCGGTCGGATCGCACTGCTCGGCGACGCGGCGCACCCGCCCCTGCAGTACATGGCGCAGGGCGCGATCATGGCGATCGAGGACGGCTGGGTGCTCGGAGAGCACGTCGCCGCCCAACGGGCGCAGCGGACCGGTGGCGGTTCGGGCGTCGACTGGGACGCGGCGTTCGCCGCCTACGAGGCGGTACGGCCTGAGCACTGCCGCCGGGTCGTCACCACCGCTCGGGCGTGGGGCGAGCTGTGGCACCTCGAGGGAGTCCGGAGGCTGCAGCGCAACGCGCTCCTGCGCGGCCGCGACGTCTACGACTACTCGTTCGTCGACTGGATCTACGGCCCCACGGCGCTGACCCCCGAGGACGAGCCGGAGATGTTCCGCCCGATTCCCCTCGACACCGCGCTCCGCGCCCGGAGGTAGGGGCGCGACCGAAGAACCGTGATCTGTCACCCCGACCGGCTCCTCTTCCCGAAGGCCATCACGGCAGGACGGCGTGAGGACGCCTCGGCGTCGGCCCGGTGACAGGCGCCTGTCCCACATGACGGCCATCGCGTGACGCTCCCAGGAGGAACGGCCTCCCGGAGACGCGCGGTGGCCGTCGTCGTGCTTGTGAGAACGTCCTCTTGAGTTTGTGTCGCAGTGTGGTTTACAGTTCAAACCACAGGTTTGCGATTCAAACTAGTTTGAAGGACGAGAATGGATCCGCTCGAGGACGACGACCGGCCGCTGCGGCCTGAGGAGATGCTCAGGCTGATCGAGGAGCAGCAGGCCACGACGAGCAAACGGCTCGGCGGCGACCCGCTGCTGACGTACACGCCGTGGGGGATCGCCTGGGCGGTGGGGTTCGGCGCCCTGTTCCTGAACTACACCTACGGCTTCCTCCCCAGGGGCGCGGCGCTGTCGGTGCTGTTCTCCCTGATGATCCTGGCCCTGGCGATCAGCTCATTCGCGCAGCGGACGGTGAGCAGCCAGGTGCGGGGCGAGTCGGCCGAGCGGGGCATGATGTACGGCTTCGCCTGGATGTTCGGCCTGGGCGGCATGATCGCGCTCGGCGTCAGGCTCAGCCCCCAGCTGCCCGCCGACGAGACCGGGTTGCTGTGGGCGGCGGGGTCCATGACGGTCGTGGCCGCCCTCTACATCGCGGGCGGCGCGGTCTGGCGGGTGCGGACGATGTTCTACCTCGGCGCGGGGGTCGCGGTGCTCAACATGATCGGCGTGGTCGTGGGGCCCGCCGCCCATGCCCTGCTCATGTCCGTCGGGGCGGGCGGCGCGTTCGTCGCCATCGGTGTGGTGCAGCGGGTTCGACGGGACGGGGCATGACGGCGCCGCGCGAGCTCGACCCGGTCATCCACGCCCAGGCCCGGCTGCGGGTGGTCGCCACGCTCAACACCCTGGGCGAGGCCAACCAGATCGCCTTCCCCGGGCTGCGGGAACTGCTCGGAATGACCGCGGGAAACCTGTCCGTGCACCTCGGAAAGCTGGAGGAGGCCGGTTACGTGGAGATCGTCAAGACCCACAAGGGACGCACCCCGACGACCTACGTCTCCCTGACCCGAGAGGGGCGCCGCGCCTTCGAGGACTACACCGCCGCCATCCGCGAACTGCTCGACCTGGAATAGGAAAAGGAACCCCCATGTCAGAGATCTTGGCCCGCACCGTCGAGGTCACCCGGGAGTACGGCGCCGTCACGGCGCTCGACCGGGTCTCCCTCGACATCCGCGCCGGAGAGCTGGTCGGGCTGCTCGGGCCGAACGGCGCGGGCAAGTCCACACTGGTCAACCTGTTCGCCGGGCTCCGGCGGCCGACGTCGGGCACCGTCGAGCTGCTCGGCGGCTCACCCCTTGACCCCCTCAGGCGCCGCGGCATCGGCGTCACCCCGCAGGAGACCGGCCTGCCGCCCGCGCTGCGGGTCGGCGAGTGCGTCGACTTCGTGGCGACGCACTTTCCCGACGCGGTCGACCGGGGGACGCTGCTGGAGCGGTTCGACCTCGGCGACCTCGTCAGGCGTCAGATCGGCGGCCTCTCCGGCGGGCAGAAGCGACGGCTGGCGGTCGCGCTGGCCTTCGTGGGCAACCCCCGTCTGGTCTTCCTCGACGAGCCGACGACCGGTCTTGACGTCGAGGCCCGCCGCGCGCTCTGGGACGCGGTCAAGGACTTCCACGCCGGAGGCGGGACCGTGGTCCTCACCAGCCACTACCTGGAGGAGATCGAGGCGCTGGCCGAGCGGGTCGTGGTGATCGGCGGAGGCCGGGTGCTCACCGACGACACCATGGACGCGGTGCGCGGCCTCGTCGGCGTCCGCCGCGTCACCCTGACGAGCACCGAGCTTCCCGACCTGCCCGGCGTCCTCGGCATCGAGCACGAGGGCTCCCGCACCCACCTGCTCACCGCCGACGCCGACGCCCTGGTCCGTGAGCTGGTGCTGGCCGACGTCCCCTTCACCGATCTGGAGATCCGGCCGACCTCCCTCGAAGAGGCCTTCCTCACCATCACCACCCGCGAACCCCAGCCGGCCTGACGCCCGGACCCGTTCGCCGACAGGAGTCTGTGATGTCCCTCGTTCTCACCCATGCCCGATACCAGTTCCTCGAGACCGTCCGGGTGCCCATGACGGTGATCGGGAGCTCGGTCTTCCCCGCGCTGTCCATGCTGTTCTTCGTGGTGCCCTTCGCCGGGGACAACGCGACCGGCGCGACGTACGCCACCGGATCGATGCTGGTCTTCGCAGTCATGTCCTCCTGCCTGTTCACCTACGGCATCGGCGTCGCGGAGGACCGGGCCCAGCCCTGGGACCCCTACCTGCGCACCCTGCCCGCCGGACCGCTGCCCAGGTTCGCCGGGCGGATCCTCACCGTCATGGCGATCATGGGGATCGCCGTCATCCCCGTTCTGCTTATCGCCGCCTTCCTCACCGAGGCGACGGTGACCCCCCTGCAGCTGCTGCTCGGCCTGGCCGCCCTGCTCCTGGGATCGATCCCGTTCACCCTGATGGGCCTGTTCATCGGCTACGCGCTGCCCTCGAAGGCCGCCATCGTCGTCGCCCAGGTGGTGTTCTTCCCGATGGCCGTCGGCGGCGGGCTGCTCACCGGCCCTCCCGGCAACGCCCCGGGGTTCATCCAGGTCGTCGCCCCCTATCTGCCGACCAGGGGCGCGGTCGAGCTGGTCTGGACCGCGAGCACCGACTTCTCCCCGAACGCGCTCTCCCTGGTGATGCTGGCCGTGTGGGTCCTCGTCTTCGGCGGGCTCTCCGTCTGGGCCTACCGCCGCGACGAGGGGCGCCGCTTCTCCTAGGGCCGCTCTCCAGGGCCGCGCTGGGCCGCGTTTTCCGGATCCTTCCGGGGCTCCCCGGCCCCGGGCGCAAGATGGGTCCCCGAACATGTACGACCCCGAAGGGGGGAGGCCGACCTCCAGGGCCGCCGCCGCCCCGCGGAAGGAGCCGTCGGCGCGGCAGGCGAACGTCAGGCCCGCCTCGGCCGGGGTGACGTCCGGGCCCAGCTCGCG
>NZ_JBFBCE010000161.1:0-9101 GCF_040689595.1 Streptosporangium sp. NPDC051023
GAGGTCCGCGCCGACATCCACGAGGCCTTCCTCAGCCTGGCCTGCGCTCTGATCTGCTGGCGCCGTCTGAGCTCATTGCGTTAGGAGTTATAAGAAGGGCGAGGCCCGCCAGTTGCTGATGGATGTGATCCTGCCGATCTTGGTCGACCCGGGCATCGACGACGACCAGGTCAGCGGGATCCTGCGGGAGCGGATCGGGATGGACAAGCTCCGCGAGGTCTCGGCGATCAACTGGAAGCCGCTCCCCCGCGACCACGGCCGTTTGGCCGCGCTGGAGGCCTCCTACACCTACCTGCGCCGCTTCACCCCGAAGGTGCTGTCCACGGTCGACTTCCACGGCGGGCCTGGCGCGCAGGACCTGATGACCGCGTTGAGCATGTTGAAGGAGTTGAACCGGACCTGCGGCCGGAAGG
This sequence comes from Streptosporangium sp. NPDC051023, assembly GCF_040689595.1. Classification (NCBI taxonomy): domain Bacteria; kingdom Bacillati; phylum Actinomycetota; class Actinomycetes; order Streptosporangiales; family Streptosporangiaceae; genus Streptosporangium; species Streptosporangium sp. NPDC051023. The sequence continues at coordinate 414 of NZ_JBFBCE010000161.1, forward strand.
TCCCGGCCGGGGCGCCGACGTCGTTCGTGCCGGCCAGGTACGCCGACTACCTCGCCAAGGCCCGCAAGGCGGGAGACGACACGGCGTTGCGGCACGCCGACAGCTTGCACCGGTCGAGGTGGCGGTGCATGGCGGCCAGGGCGTCGCAGGCGGCCACCGCGGTATCGGTGGCAGGACGGATTGGCACGACGGGGGCGCTCATGGCATCACGCCTTCTTGTCCGCTGAGTTCTGTCCTGGGCTCCGAGGACCCGGTGACGGCGTTATCCACTGAGTGTTGGACCACTTCTTCACCCAGCTCGGACTCGGCCCCGCCGTCGTCCGCCGCGACGACGCCCCCAAGCTCGCGCCCCGCGCCCTGGACGCCCGCCAGCAGAAGCGCTACCTGCGCGCCGTCGAACGCCGCCCCCTCGCCCGCGACCGCGCCATCGGCTGGCTGCTGTTCTACTCCGGCGTCCGGATCGCCGAGCTCGTCGCTCTGGACGACGACGACGTCCCGCTCTCGGCGCGCAAAGGCAAGGTCATCGTCCGCTCCGGCAAGGGCGAGACCTCCCGTGAGATCCCGCTCCTGGACGGCACCGCGCGGACCTCCATCACCGAGTGGCGCACCGACCGCGCCTCCTGGCCCGGCGCCGACACCCCGGCGCTGTTCCTCAATCGCCGCGGCGGGCGTCTGCTCGACACCACCCGCCGCTACACCCTGCCTACCCACGCCGGCCTCGAAGACGCCGTCAGCCATCTCTCCACCGATCAGTAGGCCACCGCTGAACTGGGCGAACACAATCGCGTGTACCTGGCTGCACGAGTCCTACCGACACCTCACCTACCAAGGACGTTGTCATACCCGCACCAGCCATCTACGCTATTTCGTAACTATGGAATAGCGTAGGAGGATGCGATGAGCGAGGACAAACTCACCGAATTAGAGCGCCGGATCGCCCACCTGGAGAGTCGAGTCGACACCGTTGCCCCACGACGCCTCCCGAAGTCGCCGTCCCTCACCACGGCAGCCACCAGCATGCTCCGCCAGGCGAAGGAGGAGAACAGGCTCGGGACGGTGGGCTATGTCGGAGCAGCACGACTGGCCGGCGGCGAGAACCTCTGGGACAGGCAGCTTTCTCTCGCCGAGTTGCTGTCGGCCGATTGGGCGCCAGTGGCCGCAATCCTGGAGTCCCTGGGCAGCCAGCCGCGGCTGGCGCTGCTCGCCGCGCTCGTACAACAGGGCCGGTGCACCAGCACCGACCTCCAAGAGTCCATCGGCGGAGACGGCGAGCAGACCACGAGCGGCCAGCTCTATCACCACCTGCGCGCGCTACAGAGCGCCAGGCTGATCACACAACGGAGGCGCGGCGAGTACGAGCTGGCACCTCAGGCCACGATCCAGGTCCTCACCATCCTCGCCGCCGCGTTCGACCTGGCCAACGACCCCCCGCTGGGCCCACCAGCCGATCTCCCCAACCCGGAATGACCAAGCAGGCACCAAGTTGCATGGACTTGCGGAGGCCGTCCAGCAGCAGGCCGCGCAGGTAAAGCAGGCCCCTGGGCCGCTGATCGGAGCGGACCAAGGGGGACTACCGCAATACGGCAGAAACGGGCCGCACCTCTGACTAATAACCCTTGAGTTCCTTCAGGCATGCCGGACCTCTCTAGCCCCAGGACCTGGGCGTATCTGCTGGCGCTCCGACTTCTTCGGGTGTTGATGAGATTTCGGGGATTCTGAAGGTCTATCGTCCTGGCCGTTCGTCTTGCTGTGGTGGTGAAGGCGAGGTGGCCGGAGTTGGCGCTGGCGGTGGTGAAAGATCTGCGAGTGGCGCGTGCTCCGGCCACCGTGGAGGACCTGGAGGCGCTGGAAACCGAGGTGCTGGCCGGGTTCGTGCTGGCCCGGGCGGCGGCGGGGCTGTCGGACGGGACGATTTCCTCCGACGTGGTGCATCTGGAGCAGGCGCGGGCCTGGTCTGGCCGACCGCTGTGGGAGATGGAGCCCGCCGACGCCGATGCATACTTCGGCAAGGTGCTGCGCTCCACTGCGAAGGGCACTCGGCTGGCCCGGGCTCAGGCGATCAAGACGTTCTTCCTGTTCCTTGAGCTGCGACACAAGGTCGAGATTCACTAGATGACCGGCCGGGTGGTCGAGTGCCCGATCGATGAGATGAACCGGCCGCGCGGCGGCCCGCTGGGCATGCTGCGTATCCCGCCCACCGCCGACCAGGTGGACCGGCTGTTCGCCGGGTGGCGGCAGGAACTGGCGAGCTGCCGAAAGTTCGCTCCAACCGCCCGCAACTACACCGCCTGCCGGTTGATGGCCGAGGTCGGACTGCGCGTGAACGAGGCATGCAAGCTCGACCTGGCCGACATCAAGTGGGACCTGGGCCGCTTCGGCAAGCTGCACGTCCGTCACGGCAAGGGCGCCCGCGGGTCCGGACCACGTGAGCGGATGGTGCCGCTGATCAACAACGCCGTGGCGACGCTGCGCTGGTTCATCGAGGACGTATGGGGCCAGTTCGGCGACGCCACACCCGGCCCGGGGTGGCGCTGCTGCTGTCGGAGCGCAAGAGCACCGACGGCTCAGTCGCCCGCGTCGGCGATGAGACGCTCCGGGCCGCGCTGGCCAGGGCCGCCGCCGCCCATCTGCCGGAATGGGCCAACGTCCTGACCCCGCACGTGCTGCGGCACTTCTGCGCCTCTCAGCTCTGTCAGTCGATGCCTTCGATGATGCGGAAGTCGCGCTCGACGCCGTCGGGGAGGGCCACCAGCGCCTTCTGGTATGCCTCGCTCTCGTATGCCGCGACGGCCTGTTCAAAGCTGTCGAACTCGATCAGAACGACGCGCTGCGTGATTCCGGCCTCGTGGGCGACGACTCGACCGCCACGGGACGGGAGGAGGGACAGGTTGCGCCCGCCCCCAGCCTGGACAGCCGGACCGGCCAGCTTGTCGTAGGCAGTCAGCCTCTCCGCGTCGGAAATGGCGGGGTAGACACTGACCCAGTAGCCCTTAGCCATGGAAACCTCCTGTGTTCGGCCGGACACGTCCGACTTCGAATTGACACCCAGATCGATCGATCCCGGCGACGGGTCCTGCGGTCAGTGGAATCGTCATATGCGCAGGTTAGGGCTTGATGTGCGGTCGAGGGAAAGACCGGTACGGGATAGACTCAGAACGGATCGTTATCAATCGGCAGGGAGGGCGCGTGGCGCCGGATACGGTGAGCCTGCGGTACTTCCTGGTGCTGACGCAGGAGTTGAACTTCACCCGCGCGGCCGCACGGATCGGTATCGCACAGCCCGCACTCAGCGCACGGATGCGCCGATTGGAGGCGGAACTCGGTACGGCCCTGTTGGTCCGCAACACGCGTAGCGTCGTATTGACCACGGCCGGTGCGGCTTTGGCGGAGTCCGCGCCGCCCGCGCTGGCGGCGCTGGACCGGGCATGGGACACCGCCCGGAGCGCGGCGGCCGGTGAACTGGGCACGCTGCGCATCGGATACAGCCTCAGCACCGGGGCCGAGACGGCACCGGCCCTGGTGGACAGGCTGATTCGCGGCAACAGCGGACTCGAGGTCGGCGCGGTCCCGATGGCGACACCGGAGATCTCCCTCGCGGTCGCCGACGGCCGCATCGATGCCGGGATCACCCGCGGTGAACAGCCGGGCCGTGGCGTGCGCCGGTTCCTGCTGCGGCGTGAGCGCGTCGGGGTCCAGCTGGCGCAACACCATCCGCTGGCCGAACACCCGGAGATCGAGATCGCCGACGCGGCCGCGTATCCGCTGCGACTCCCGGACCGTGCGGCCAACCCCGTGATCCACGATCAGCTGTCCGCACTGTTCCGAGACACCCGACCACACCCCCGATTCCACATGCCCGCGGTCTCTTTCGACATGTCTCAGCGCGACCTGCGCGACGGGGTCACCCTCGCCCCGGCCGGAGAAGCCGTAGTCACGGCACAACCGGCCGGTCTCACCTGGCGACCGCTGCGGGGCGCGCCCAGCCTGACGATCCACCTGGTCCTCCCATGCGAGCAGTCGCCGCTACACCGCCGCATCCGTGCCGTCGCCAAAACCCTGGCGCACGAGCTGCACTGGCTGCCGGACTGACGCGCAAGAGGTCAAGCGAGACGGACGCCTGCGGTGGCGAGGCCGAAGACCTTGCGCCCGGCGGACTTCGCGGTGATGACGACGACGGCGGTCTTGCTGAATGTCCGACACGACCTCGCTACGCCGGCGGATCAGCATCCGATGATGGGCCCCGGGCCGGTCCGAGTCGTACACCGCGGCGACGTCTTCGCCCAGCCCGAGATCTCGGAAGCGGGCTCGCGGACGGCGAACAGCAGCAGCACCGACTCGCCGAGCAACCGCCTGGCGACGAATCCGAGCACCTGGCGCGAGGCCGCGTCGAGCCACTGGGCGTCATCGACGAGGCAGACCAGCGGCTGGCCGCTTCGGCGAGCAGGGAGAGCATGGCCAAGCCGAGGACGAGCTTGTCGGGGGCCGAGCCCACGGCGTAGCCGAAGGTCACCTCCAGGGCGTGGCGCTGGGGCGCGGGGAGGGTGACCGCAGTCGTGAGCATGGGACCGCAGAGCTGGTGGAGGGCTACGAAAGACAGTTCGAGCTCGGATTCGATGCCAGTGATCCGGATGACCCGGCAATGCTCGGCCTGGCTCTCGACGTAGTGGAGCAGGGCGGTCTTGCCGGCGCCCGCCTCGCCACGCAGGACGAGCACGGCGCTCTCGCCGCCCCTGACCTGTTCCAGCGCCTGGTGCAGGCGTTCGCGCTCGAATCGGCGTCCCTTCAGGACAGGCGCTGCCACGGCTCGGTTCTAGTGATCATCCGTCTGTCTGGCACCAGGGCGGCCAAGGGCCTGGGACGTGGCCGCCTGGCCCTTCTCCGGACTCGATCAACTGGGAGCCCCTGCGGCTCATCAGGGAGCCGACTCGGGTGCTTCGCCGCGGTCACCTGGAGTCTCGGCCAGGTCAGAGCCCCGACCGGCAGGCCGTTGGGATCGGCTGCCGCGGTGACCACGCCCGCCTCCCAGGCGACGTCGTGGACGACCACTTCCCGGCGTTGTCCGGCCCGATCCATGTTGGGGCATGTCTCCTGCCACCAGCGTCTCGCCGATCGCCGGTGGCGGGAAGGCCTGCGCGCGCTAGCGGGCCGGGGCGTCCAGAAACTCCTGGACGAGCGCGGCGAACTGGCGCGGGTACTGGAACAGGAACCCGTGTCCGGCGTCGGAGAAGATCCGTAGCCGTGCGTCGGGCAGGTGGTCGGCGAGGAGTTGGGAGTTGACCGTCGGGATCATCGGGTCGTTGTCCCCGGCGGCCACGAGCGTGGGCTGGGTGATCCCGGCGAGGCGGGCGAGCCGGGCCGGATCCGGGATGCCCCACTCGACGATCGCGTCGTACTGGGCGCGGGCGACCTCGGAGCCGTTCGGCCGGTCGGGGTGCTCGGTCCGGCTGAAGACGCGCTGGGCGTACTCCTTGCCGAGCGACCGGCTGGTCTCGGTGATGCCGAAGAAGATGTGCAGGAGCTCCTCGATGCCGCCGTCCGCGCGGTTGGCGGCGCGTTCGATGTCGAGGGCCCAGCCGTGCATCTGCTTCCCGCCCCGAGGGCCGGTCCCGGCCAGCACGATCCGCCGTACGGCGCGCGGCCTCAGCAGCGCGAGCTCCTGGGCGACCATGCCACCCAGCGAGAAGCCCAGCAGGTCGGCCCGCTCGATCTCCAGCGCGTCGAGGAAGGCGATGGCGTCCCTGGCCATCTGGGTGACGGTGACGGGCACCTGGCCGGAGGAGCGGCCGACGCCGGTGTTGTCGAGCAGGATCACCTCCCGGCCTTCGGCGAGTGCGTCCACGAGAAGCGGGTCCCAGTTGTCGAGGGTGCCGCGGAAGTGCTGCAGGAACAGCAGCGGCGACCGGCCGGTGCCGGTGACGCCGAAGCGGCGGTAGGCGTAGGTCACCCCGTTGGCGGCGGTGACGTCGAGGATGGGCGTGGTGAACGTGGTCATGATCTGTCCTCAGCGGGGGAGTTCGTCGCCGTGGTGCTCAGCGACCAGGTAGGCGGCGTACCAGTCGGGCCAGTTCTCGTCGTGGGCGCCGCCGTGGCGGGCTTCGTGCTCGCCGTGCGCGGCGGCCGCCCTCCTGAGCGCGCCGGCCAGGTCGCTCACCGACGTGTACGTCGTGGACGTGCTGTCGACGCGTCCGGGAATCCGGGTCGTGACCTCCTGGAGCAGGAAGGTGTTGCCGTCGGGATCGTGGAAGGCCGCGAAGGACCCATAGCTGGCCCGGTCGGCCGCGAGCCCGTCGGCCTGCCCGTCGGGGACCTGGCCGAACTGCGCGCCGGGAGCCTCCGGGTGGAAGACCTCGCCGACGTCGGCGCCCAGAGCCGTGAGCTGGTCGCGGGCCGCGGCGATGTCGGAGACGACCAGGTAGACGCCTTCGGCGGTGCCGGGCCGCTGGTTGGTGATCCGGGTCCCGAACTGGATGGAGGCGGGCGATCCGGGAGGCGTGACCTGGACGACGCGGAAGCCGTTGTCGAAGGCGAAGTCGGCGTCCAGCCGCCAGCCCAGGTCTTCGTAGAACTTCTTGGAGCGGTCGACGTCGGAGACGGGGATGACGACGGCTTCGACCTTCAGATCCTGCTTCATGGCGTTCACCTTTCGATGCGCTGGTGGCGGTCCCACCAGTCGAGGACGAGGGAGGCGTAAGCCTTGGGGGCTTCCTCCCAGGCGAAGTGCCCGGCGTCGAGGACGTCGAGCGAGTTGTTGGGCAGCCGGGCGGCGAGGTACTCGGCGTGCGGGCGCGGGACGACCAGGTCCCGCTCGGGGGAGATGATCCGGACCGGCGTCCGGATGGTCGAAAGCAGCGGTTCGAGGGCGTTGAGCTCGGTGGGATAGGTGCGGACGTAACGCATCGACTCGGCGAACCGCGGACCGGCGTAGGAGGCGACATAGTCGTTGCGCACGTGCTCCCCGAGAGGCGTGGCCGGGAAGATGTTCTCCAGGGTCGTCCGCATGACCTGGTCCGCGTTCGACTCGTACCAGCTGATGTCGGGCTCGTACACCCAGCCCGCGAGCGGCTCGCCGAGGGGCAGATCGGCCGACGCGCCTCCGCCGCCGACGACGACGCTGTGGAAGCGGTCGGGCCGTCGCGCCGCCGCGAACAGGGAGGCGCTGGTGCCGACGTCCGGGCCGACGACGTGCACCTTGTCGAGCTCGAGCGCGTCCAGGAACGTCAGGATGAACGCGCCGGCGGCTCGCGGGGTGAGCACGTCCGGACGGCCTTCCGATCTTCCGAAACCGGGCAGGTCGACGGCGATCACGTGGACGCCGGCCGTCAGTTCGGCCCACATGGGTTCGTAGGCGTACAAGCTCTCAGGCCAAGGGCTGAGCAGGAGCGCGTGCGTGTCGCGCTGCTCGCTCTCGGCGTAGCGGACGGTGAGCCCGTCCAGTGTGATGATCTTTGGGGTGATCGGTGAGGTGCTCATAGTTTCCTCCACGTCCGGCGCTGTCGCCGTTGTGCTGTCAGCCTCGTCCGGCGGCGATCTCGTCGCACCAGGGGAATGCCCTGGTCCCGTTCCGACCCACGGGCGCGGGTCAGGAGGCACGTGGGTGTCACGGGTGCGATGCCCAGCAGCTGTGCGGGATGGTCTGAGGACAAGGCGAGACGACCGGAAGGGCGCGTGGAGATGAGCGGGACCAGCGAATGCGACGTCGTGGTGATCGGGTTAGGCCCGGGAGGCGAGCACGTGGCGGGAAGCCTGGCCAGGGCCGGGCTGTCGGTCGTGGGCGTGGACGAACGCCTGGTCGGCGGTGAGTGCCCTTACTTCGGGTGCATCCCGACCAAGATGATGATCGCCGCCGCCGACAAGCTGCGCGCGGCCCGGTACGTCGGGGGCCACGCCGGATCGGCGACCGTCACCCCGGACTGGAAGCCGGTCGCGGAGCGGATCCGCGACGAGGCGACCGACGACTGGAACGATCAGGTCGCGGTCGACCGGTTGGTCGACGCCGGCGGCGTCTTCGCGCGCGGCCGCGGCCGGATCACCGCGCCCGGCACGGTCACCGTCACCGGCCCCGACGGGTCGCTGACGTCCTACGCCGCCCGGCGCGGCATCGTGCTCAACACCGGCACCTCCCCGGCCGCGCCGCCGATCCTCGGGCTCGCGGACACGCCGTACTGGACCAACCGGGACGTCGTCCGCCTGACCGAGCTGCCGGCCTCGCTGGCGGTGCTCGGCGGCGGCGCGATCGGCTGCGAGATAGCACAGGCCTTCGCCGCATTCGGTGTCAAGGTGACGGTGATCGAGGCCGCCGACCGGTTGCTCGCGGTCGAGGAACCGGAGGCCTCAGCGGCCGTGGCGAAGGCGTTCGCGGCCGAGGGCGTCACCGTGCGCACGTCGGCGCGGGCCGAGCGGGTCGAGCACGACGGCGACGGCTTCCGGATCAGCCTGGCCGACGGCACGGTCGTAGCCGAGCGCCTGCTGGTCGCCGCGGGCCGGCGCAACAACCTGCGAGACCTCGGCCTTGAGCGGGTTGGCCTGGACCGGGACGCGCAGGTGCTGGACCCCGACGAGCGGATGCGGGTTGCCGAGGGCGTCTGGGCCGTCGGCGACATCACCGGCAAGGGCGCGTTCACCCACATGTCGATGTACCAGGCCGACGTGGTGATCCGGGACCTGACCGGCGCCGGCGGCCCGTGGGCG
>NZ_JBFBCE010000162.1:0-8822 GCF_040689595.1 Streptosporangium sp. NPDC051023
GATGCCCCCACCCCACTCCCCGCCCCACAAAACCACCCCCAACCTCCGCCGGCGGGGCCCGCCCGCCCCCCGGCCCCCCTTCCGTGTTCCGGGACGTCCCCGGGGCGCCCCGGGTTCAGGGGCGCCGTCCTGAGGGCTACTTGCCCTGGTTGGCCACGGCCTCGATCGCCGACTTCGCGGCCTCGGGGTCGAGGTAGCGTCCTCCCCTGGTCACCGGGCGGAAGTCGTCGTCCAGCTCGTAGACGAGCGGGATGCCGGTGGGGATGTTGAGCCCGGCGATCTCGTCGTCGCTAATCCCGTCCAGGTGCTTGACCAGCGCCCTGAGCGAGTTGCCGTGCGCCACGACCAGGACGGTCCTGCCCGAGGACAGGTCCGGCACGATCGCGTCGTACCAGTAGGGCAGCATGCGCTCGACGACGTCCTTCAGGCACTCGGTCCTCGGCAGCAGCTCGCCCGGCAGCAGCGCGTAGCGGGCCTCACCGACCTGGGAGAACTCGTCGTCGTCGGCAAGCGGGGGCGGCGGGGTGTCGTAGGAACGGCGCCAGAGCATGAACTGCTCGTCACCGAACTCGGCGCGGGTCTGCGCCTTGTCCTTGCCCTGCAACGCGCCGTAGTGACGCTCGTTGAGCCGCCAGGACCTGGTGACCGGCAGCCAGAGCAGGTCGGCCGCCCCCAGCGCGAGGTTGGCCGTCTGGATCGCCCTGGTCAGCACCGAGGTGTGAACCACGTCCGGCTGTACCCCGGCGTCGAGCAGCAGCTGCCCGCCGCGCCGCGCCTCCTCCTCGCCCTTGGCAGAAAGCCCGGCGTCCACCCATCCGGTGAACAGGCCCTTAGCGTTCCACTCACTCTCACCGTGCCGAAGCAGCACCAAAGTCGCCATGCGGCCAAGCTTAGTGGGCGCCCCTTCCGCGCCTGAGGGCGGTAAACCCGGCACGGTACCCCTTAAGGGACCTGGTGAAACGGGCCAGGACGGCCCCGGCGGGACGGCTCCGTCCGGGACCGGCTCGGATGGAACCGGCTCGGATGGAACCGGCCCGGACGGGACCGGCTCAGCGCGCGGGGTCGGCGAACCTGGCGAACGCCTGCAGGTTGGCGAGTGACTCCCCGCGCTTCGCGCGCCACTCCCACTCCTTGCGGATGGAGGAGGCGAAGCCGAGTTCGAGCGCCCGGTCGAAACCCTCGTCCGAGTAGGTGAGCACGCAGCCGAGCAGCCGGTCGATCTCCTTCTCCGAGACCGCCTCAAGCGGGAGCCTGCCCACGAGGTAGACGTCGCCGACCGGGTCGAGGGCGAAGTGCACGCCGTAGGTCGAGCCGTTCTTGGTCAGCAGCCAGCGGTAGAACTCCGCGTGGTTCTCGTCGGGCTGGCGGCAGAAGAACGCCTCCACGTGCAGGACCCGGTCCCCGACGATGAGCCAGGTCACGGTCACCAGCTTGTGCTGACCGGGAAGTCGTACCAGGAAGGCGCCCGGCCTCGGCTCCTCGAAGGACGCCTCCGCGGCCCTGAGCGCCTCCTCGATCACTTCACGCATGCGCCCACCCTACGAGCTGACGGCGACGGGCACCCGGTGCAGATGCGTCATCGCCTCGGTGTAGACGTCGGCGAGCCTGGCCGCGGTCGCCGACCAGCCGAAGGCCGCCGCCTGGGTCACCGCTCCCGCGGACAGGGTGTCGCGCCAGGCGGGGTGGTGCACGAACCTGTTGAGCACCCGCGCCCAGTCGTGCGGATCATGCCCCTCCACGAGCACGCCGGAGACACCGTCGCGTACGGCCGTGCGCAACCCCCCGACCGACGCGGCGGCCACCGGTGTCCCGCAGGCCTGGGACTCCAGGGCGACCAGGCCGAACGACTCGCTGTGCGAGGGGACCACGGTCACGTCGGCGGCGCGGTACCAGTCGGCCAGCTCGTGCTGCGGCGCGGGGGGAACGATCCTGACCACGTCGGAGATGCCCAGCGAGGCGGCGACCTCGGTCAGATAGGACGGCCTGGCCAGGCCGTTGCCGCTGGGACCGCCGACGCAGGCGACGACCAGCCTCGACCTGAGCGAGGGGTCGTCGATGAGCATCCTGGCCGCGGCGCGCAGCAGCACGTCAGGGGCCTTGAGCGGCTGCACCCGGCCGACGAACAGCAGCACGTGGGCGTCCTGCGGCAGGGCGAGACGGTGCCGGGCCGCGCCCTTGGACGCGGGCTGGAAGACGGTGAGGTTCACCCCGGGGGAGACGACCTCGACGCGGCCTGGGGCGGCGCCGTACAGGTCGACGAGCTCCTGAGCCTCGGTCGGGGTGTTGGCCACCAGACGGTCGGCGACGTCGACGACCTGCTGCTCGCCCAGCACGCGGGCGGGCGGCTCCGGCCTGTCGTCCTCGGCGAGCAGGAGGTTCTTCACCTTGGCCATGGTGTGCATGGTGTGCACGAGGGGGACGCCCCAGCGTTCCTTGGCCACCCAGCCGACCTGGCCGGACAGCCAGTAGTGGGAGTGGATCACGTCGTAGTGGCCCGGGTCGTGGAAGGCCTCGGTGCGCAGCACGCCCGCCAGGAACCCGCAGAGCTGGCCCGGCAGGTCGCCCTTGTCCAGCTCCTCGTACGGTCCCGAGGTGATGTGACGCACGGAGACACCGGGGACGATCTCGGCCACCGGGGGCAGGTCGCGCGCGGTCTGCCGGGTGAAGATCTCCACCTCGACCCCGAGCCCGGCCAGACGTTTCGCCACCTCGACGATGTAGACGTTCATACCGCCCGCGTCCCCTGTCCCCGGCTGATCCAGGGGGGACGTGTGCATGCTGATCGTCGCGACTCGGTTGATCCGCCGTCTGCCCCGCCGCCTCACCGGCAACCACCTCCGAGAGGGATATAACCACCCATTAGTTCGCAACATTCCCGTCCCCTGACGCTCCGGATCACCGGCCGCGTGGGGCGCCTGGCGGGCTTGGGGGGACCGTCAACGGCCCTCACCCCGTCCTGGCAGGATTGGGGGCCATGAACAGGACAGCAGTGGTGACGGGCGCGAGCAGCGGGATCGGCGAGGCGACCGCCCGCCGCCTGGCCGCGGAGGGCTTCGACGTGGTCGCCGCGGCGCGGCGCAAGGACCGGCTCGACAAGCTCGCCGCGGATGTGCCGGGGATCCGCGCGGCGACCCTGGACGTGACCTCCCAGGAGTCGGTCGACGCCTTCGCCGCCTCACTGGACCGCTGCGACGTGCTGGTCAACAACGCGGGCGGCGCGATCGGCCTCGAACCGGTCGCGACCGCGGACGTGGCCGACTGGCAGCGGATGTACGACACGAACGTGCTGGGCTCGCTCCGGGTCACCAAGGCGCTGCTGCCCCGGCTCGTCGAGTCCGGCGACGGCGTGCTGGTCATGCTGACCTCGGTCGCCGGGCTGGTCTCCTACGAGGGCGGCGGCGGCTACAACGCGGCCAAGCACGCCCAGACCTCGATGACCGAGGTGCTCAGGCTCGAACTGTGCGGCGAACCGGTCAGGATCGTCGAGGTCGCCCCCGGCATGGTCCACACCGAGGAGTTCTCCCTCAACCGCTTCCGCGGCGACTCCACCGCCGCCGACCGCGTCTACCAGGGCGTCCCCGGACCGCTCAGCGCGGAGGACGTGGCCGACGCCATCTCCTGGTGCGTCACCAGGCCCGCGCACGTGAACATCGACCGCCTGGTCATCCGTCCCCGCGCCCAGGCCGCCCAGCACAAGGTCCACCGGGTCTGACCGTTCTCGAAGCGGAGTCCGACCATGCCGAAGCGGATCGGGGAGATCACCAGGGGGACGACGGGCCACAACCGGCTCAGGCGGGCCGACCGCTGGGTCACCGCCGTGCACGGCGGCCTGCTGCGCTCGGCCGACCGCCCCCTGGTGGTCGATCTCGGCTACGGGGCCTCGCACACCACGACGCTGGAGCTGTTCCTGCGGCTGCGGAAGGTCTGCCCCTCGGTCGAGGTCGTCGGCATCGAGATCGATCCGGCCAGGGTCGCGGCGGCCAGGCCGTACGAGCGGGCGGGCCTGTCCTTCGCGCTCGGCGGCTTCGAGCTCCCGGTGAGCAGGCCGCCCCTGCTGATCAGGGCGTTCAACGTGCTCAGGCAGTACGGCGAGGCCGAGGCGTGGGACTACTGGGCGATGCTCAGCGGGAAGGTCGCCCCGGGTGGGGTCGTCGTCGAGGGCACCTGCTCCGAGGTCGGCCACCGCGCCGTGTGGGCCGGGCTCGACGCCACGGGGCCCAGGACCCTGACCTTCTCCGCCAGGTTCGGCGGCTTCGAGCGCCCCTCCGACCTCGCGGAGCGGCTGCCGAAGACGTTGATCCACCGCAACGTCCCCGGCGAGCCGATCCACGCCTTCCTGCGTGACTTCGACCACGCGTGGGCGGTCAACGCCCCCCTCGCCGCGTACGGCTTCCGCCAGAGGTGGATCGCCACCGCGCGGACGCTCGCGGGCACCTGGCCGGTGGCGGAGAACCCTCCGCTCGGCGGCCGGTCACGCTGGCGGCTCGGTGAGCTCACCCTTCCCTGGGCGGCCCTCGCCCCCGCCGATGTCGGACGGCCCGGCTAGGGTTTTCGCCATGTTCGAACCGCGTTTCGTGACGGACCCCGAGCTCACCCCCACGCTCGTCGACGAGCTCGTCGACTGCTGGAGGGACGTGAGCAACGCGGGCGGATCCGTCGGCTTCGTGCCCCCGGTGACGGCGGACGAGGTCCGCAGGGTCGCGGTCCCCGCCTTCGCCCGTTGCGGCGGCCTCGACCACCTGGTCGTCGGCTTCGACGCGGAGGGACGGGTCGCGTGCTGGCTGATCATCGGTGACGCCGGCTCCTGGCTGCGGACGCACTGGCGCTGGCTGCTGCGCGTGATGGTCCACCCCAAGCACCAGGGCAGGGGATACGGCGCCCGGCTCATGCGCGCCGCCGAGGCCGCGGCCCGCGACCTGGGCGTCGAGGCGCTGCACCTGACGGTGCGCGGCGGCACCGGAATCGAGGACTTCTACACGCGCCTGGGCTACGCCGAGGCCGGCCGGATCCCCAAGGCCATCCGCCTTGCTCCGGGCGACGATCGTGATGAGATTTACATGGTCCGGCAACTGTGAGGAAATTCACTCGACAACCCGTAGTACTACCCCTCGTGGTGCGGGAGTTAGGCTTGGTCGCGTGAAAGGTTTGGGCGAGCTTGAACGCAGCATCATGGATATCATCTGGGCGCAGTCGTCTCCGGTGACGGCGCGGGAGGTAGGGCGTCTCATCGCCGACCGGGATCTCGCGCCGACCACCGTGATGACCGTGCTCGACCGTTTGACCCGTAAGGGCTTCCTGCTGCGCACCCGCGACGGGCGCGCGTGGCGTTACGAACCGGCAGAAAGCCGCGACGCGTACGTCGCAGAGCTTATGCTTGAAGCACTCGACCTGACCGGAGACCGGTCGGCCGCCCTTACCCGATTCGCCCAGGCCGTCTCTGGAACCGAGGCCGAGATCCTGCTCAGAGCACTGACGGAGCTGGAGGACGAGTGATCACCGCGGCAGTCCTGGCGACCCTCGCCCTGGTCTGCGCGGTCGGAGCCTGGCGGTTCACGCGGGCACGGTGGACCTACCGCGCCCCGCACGTGGCCATCGTCCTGTGGCAGGCGCTCGGGGTCACCTGGGGCCTGGCCGGGACGGGCGCGCTCCTCGCATACGCCCTGGAGCCGTACGGGCAGGGCGTGTTGCAAGGGCTCCGCGCCTTCGCCGTCTCCGCCCTCAACGGCGGCTACGGCCCTGAGGAGCCGTACACCCTGCCGAGGATCCTGGCCCTCATCGCCGGGCTGACCGCCCTCACCATCCTGGTCGTCGTGCTGCTCGCCGCGGGCGCGCAGACGTTCCGCGCCCGGCACCGTCACCGCACGTTGCTGGCCCTCATCGCCCGCGAGGACCCCGAGGTCCCCGGCGTCAGGGTGGTCGACCATCCGGGCCCCGCCGCCTACTGCGTGCCGGGGCTGCGCTCACAGGTGGTGGTCAGCGCGGGGACGCTGAAGCTGCTCTCCCCCGCCGAACTGGCCGCGGTGCTCGCCCACGAGGCCGCGCACGTCCGCGAGCGTCACGACCTGGTGCTGCTGCCGTTCGCCGCGCTGCGCAGAGCGCTTCCCTGGTCGCGGGTCGTCGGGAAGGTGCAGAGCGAGGTCAGCCTGCTGGTCGAGATGGCCGCCGACGACGTCGCCCGCCGCAACTGCTCCCCGCGCCGCCTGGCCACCGCCCTGCTCCGCTTCGGTACGGCGGGCGCCGCCCCGACCCCACAGGGGGCCATGGGCGTCTCCGACTCCTGTTCGGCGGTGATGGCCAGGGTCGAGCGTCTCGTCAGCCCCGGGCCCGACCTTCCGCGCAGGATCCGCTACTCCATCGTCGCCTTCTCCGTCACCCTGACGGCCTCGGCCCCGCTGCTCTGGCTGCTGCCGCACTGACGCCTCCGCTTGCAACTGTTAGTCAGTGCGTTTGCAATTGCAAGCACCGTGGGTAGACTGAGGGCATGGCACTACCCAAGGTCGGCTCGATCGGCGAGTACATCCGCGAGCAGCGCACGCACGCGAAGATCTCGCTGCGTCAGCTCGCCGCGGCGGCGGGGGTCTCCAACCCCTACCTCAGCCAGATCGAGCGGGGGCTGCGCAAGCCGAGCGCGGAGATCCTGAACCAGATCGCCAAGGGCCTGCACATTTCCTCGCAGGCCCTCTACATCCAGGCCGGGCTCATCGAGGAACGCGAGCCGGACAGTGATGTGCTGGCCGCGATCAGGGCCGACCACCTCATCACCGAGCGTCAGCGCCAGGTGCTGATCGACATCTACGAGTCGTTTCGCAAGGAGAATCGAGACGGGGCCCCGGACGAGGACGCGCAGACCTCCCAGAAAGCGCATCCCGCACCGGAGCCCCGTGGGGGCGACGCAAGTTCGTCTCCGAACGAAGCGGCTCCGAACAGGGAGACGCCGTTGCCCGAGGGATATCTCACCGCGTTGAAGCCCTACGCGGTGCCCTCTGACAGCGGAAACGTCACACCGGAATCCAAGGAAGGTTAACACCCATGACTCTCTCAACCGAAGTCAAGAGGCTCGCCGAGTCCAAGCCGTTCTACGCCGTCGCAGGCGCGGGCGACTTCGCGGTCGAGAAGCTCCGCGAGCTGCCCGAGCAGATCCAGAGGCTGCAGGGCCGCGGCGAGGGGATCCGCGAGGCCGCCAGGGACCTGCCGGAGAAGGCGAAGGAGTTCGCGGGCAGGGCGCCGGAGAAGGCCAGGGAGTTCGCGGACAAGGCCGAGGGCTACGCCAAGGACTTCCCCGGCAAGGCGCGCGTCTACGCCGACCAGTTCAGCGTCAGGGCCGCCGAGCTCTACGAGGAGTTCGCCAGCCGGGGCCGCAGGGTCGTCTCCAAGACGAGCGGTGAGGCCGCCCTCGAGCTCGAGGAGATCTCCGAGTCCGCGGAGCCCGCGACCGCGACCCAGGCGACCAGGAAGAACAGCCGCACCCCGAAGAACGGTCCGGCCGCGAAGGTCTGACCCGAGCCTTCCGAGGATCCGGTGAGGAGGAGCCGTCCTGGCATGTGTCCGGGACGGCTCCCGCCAGGTCCCTGGCCCGTCCCCGGCCGCATCGGGGGCGCATCAGGGTTCCCGGCCACGACGCGGAACGGGGTTCCGGCATTAGGGTGGATGCTGTCAATAGGGCGAAAGCGGTGGAGTGACGATGATTTTCGCGGGACTGAACCTCGTCTTCTGGGTTCTCAGCATCATCGCCTTCGGCATGTCGGCCTGGGCGCTGTACCACTCGATTCGCACGCCCGCGCGAGCCTTCGCGATCACCGGCAAGCAGTCCAAGAAGCTCTGGCTGGTCATTCTGTCGCTCGCGACGCTGTTCTCGTTCGCCTCGGCCGTCGGCTACTTCGGGATCGGCATGGGCCAGCTCAACTTCTTCGCCATCGCGGCGGTCATCGCCGCCGGGGTCTACCTGGCCGACGTGAAGCCCGCGGTGAGCGAGATCGGCAAAGGCGGCAACCAGGGCCCCTACGGCCCCTGGTAACCCTGTTGCCCCGACCGGGCGCGGGCAGGTAGACACGACCGGGTGATGTTCGCGAAGAAACCCACCCTGTACGGCAGCCGCGTGACGCTCAGGCCCGTCGGCCCCGAGTACGCCGACGGCCTCTGGGAGCTCGTCAACAACCCGGAGACCGCCCGCCTCACGGGGTCCCAGGGCGAGTTCGACCGTACGGCGACCGAGATCTGGTACGGCACGCGCGGTGACCACGACGACCGTCTCGACCTGGCGATCTGCAGCGCAGACGACGACGCCTACGTCGGCGAGGTGGTGCTCAACGACCTCGACCCGCACAACCTCTCCTGCAATCTGCGCATCGCCCTGGTCGGCCCCAGGGTGTTCGGCGTGGGCTACGGCACCGAGGCGATCCGCCTGGTCCTCGACCACGCCTTCGCCACCACGGACCTGCACCGGATCAGCCTGGAGGTCTTCGCCTTCAACGACAGGGCCGCCCACGTGTACCGCAAGGTCGGCTTCGTCGAGGAGGGCGTGCGCCGTGACGCGCTGCGCTGGGACGGCGAATGGCACGACGCCATCATGATGTCCGTCCTCGCCTCGGAGTGGTCCGCGTAGGGAAACCGAATCCCGGCCGGCTGCCGCCCAGGCCCCCTGCGCGGTGAACTCCTTCGCCTTCCTGGCCAAGAAGAACTTCTTCGACAACACCAAGTGCCACCGCCTGGCCACCATGGAGAACTCCAGGCTCGGCCTGCTGCAGTGCGGCGACCCGCAGGCCAAGGCCGACGGCAAGAACCCCACCGACGGCCAGGGCAGCTCGGGGTACGTCTTCAACGAC
>NZ_JBFBCE010000163.1:0-8740 GCF_040689595.1 Streptosporangium sp. NPDC051023
TATTTCGCCCGGGAACTCGACCCCAAACTGCCGCGCTAGTCGAGTTCATCGATACCCATCGTGAACAGTTCGGTGTGGAGCCGATCTGTGCTGTGCTGGAAGTTTCGCCGTCCACGTATTGGGCGGCCAAGAAGCGGGAGTCGAGTCCGTCGGCTCGTGCGGTCCGAGACGAATACCTGAAAGGAGAGATTCTGCGGGTGTGGAACGGCCCGGGACGCGGTCTTTATGGGGCGCGGAAGGTGTGGGGACAGCTCCATCGGGAGGGAGTCACGGTGGCCCGGTGCACGGTCGAGCGGCTGATGCGCGAGCTCGGGCTCGCTGGGGTGACGGCGGGCCGCAAGCGGCCCCGCACCACTATCCCCGGCCAGGAGCAGCCGGGTGACCTGCTGGAACACGACTTCACCGCGGACCGGCCGGATCGTCGATGGGTCGCGGACATCACCTATGTGGCGACCGCGGCCGGCTGGGTCTACACCGCGTTCGTGCAGGATTTGTACTCGCGGCGGATCGTCGGCTGGCAGGTCGCCGACCACCTGGGCGCCGACCTGGCACTCGATGCCCTGGAAATGGCGATCTGGTCTCGCGGAGGCGAGGTCGGCGGCCTCGTTCACCATTCGGATAGGGGAGTTCAATACACTTCCATTCGCTATGCTGAACGGCTCGACCAGGTCGGCGCGGCGCGTTCTGTCGGCAGCAAGGGCGACTCGTATGACAACGCAGCAGCCGAGTCCCTGAACAGTCTCTACAAGAAGGAGATCATCGACTTCAATGGCGGCTGGAAAGGCGTCATGGACGTGACTATCGCCACGATGGAATGGGTTGCCTGGTACAATTCTGAACGGCTACATTCTTACTGCGGGAACGTCCCTCCGGCCGAGTATGAGGAGACGTTCCACCGATCGACCGCCGACGCTGACCTAGCGGCCGAGAACCAAGCGATCTAGCCTCCAACTTCGCCGGGGCGGTCCAGTCGAGGATGTCCCGGCGGTGGTGGTCGGTCATGTTCGCAGCGCGCTGGAATTGGCTGATGAGGTGGAATTGCGGCGGGCGGCGCCGATGTCGGTCAGCAGGCATCGCTCGTTCGTCCGCAAGCGGCTGGGGGGTGACCTACGAGGCGGCTCGGGTCCGGCAGATCGCCGAGAAGGCAATCCGTGAGGCTGCGCAGTCCAAGGACAACCCGGCCGACCTGATCAACGTGGCGTTGGAGGAGTTGGTTCGCCTTCGGTGCGAGCTGCCGGGCTACACCACGTTGGACGCGATGGCCTCGTCGATCCGCGCGGAGGTGACACCGGGTTCTTCCAGACGGTGGCGGGGCGGCTGGACGCGGCCGCGCGTACGCGGCTGGCCCGGCTCCTGGTGGTCGACCCGGTCAGCCGACGCAGCGAGTTCGACCGGCTGAAGGACGTGGCGAAGGCTGCGTCGCTGGGCAAGTTCAAGGAGCGGCTGGCGCTGCTGGCCGACATCAAGGCGATTGGGCCGACCGGGTGGTGGCTGGAGGGCGTGCCGCCGGGAAAGGTCACGCATTTCGCCGGGGAGGCCCGGGTCACCGACGCCGCTGACATGCGCAAAGTCACCGAGGACAAGCGTCTCACTCTGATGGTGAGCCTGGTGCACACGGCCGCGACCGGGGTCCTCGACGATGTGGTGACCATGTTCTGCAAGCGGATGGGCGCTATCCACAAGAAGGGCCGCGATCACCTGGAGTCGTTGCACGAGGCACACCGTGCCGAGTCCGAGCGACTGCTGGGGGTGTTCGGTGATGTGCTGTCGGTGGTACGGGAGGCCATGACTCCGGCCGAGACCCCGGCTGACGTCGGCGATGCCGTCGCGGTCGGAGAGCCGGTTCCGGTGGTGGCCGCGCCGTCGACGGTGCAGGAGATGGCCGAGCGGGCTGGGCGGCTGGTGCTGAAGACCTTGGAGCAGTCCGGTGGCCTGAACGCGCTGGCCAGCGCGCATGAGGCGGTGTCGGCGCATCATGGCAACAACTATTTGCCGCTGCTGGACCAGCAGTACCGTTCGCACCGCTCGGCGCTGGCGATGCTACCGAGGCCGGTCGTCAGGGCGGTCGTGGCCTCCGCACGCCATTCGCTCAGGAACGAGGATGATCACGAAAGCCCGATGTGCCCTGCGCGAGTCTTGGGTCTTTCATCGCGCGATGCCGAGTCCTCACGGCGTTCAGAGCGGTCATGAAACGTGTGAGAAGCGGGCCCATGTCCCCGTCTCGCCAGACCAGGTGCAAGGTGGTGGCGGTACCCGCGAGCCGTCGAGGTGTCACACCCTCTCGGTGCAGCACTCGATAGGAGTCGGCCATCACGGCCGCACCGAAACCGGCGGCGACCAGCGCGAGGATCGTCTGAACGGTCCGGCCCCGTGCGCCGACGCGCGGCACGATCCCGGCGTGGTGGCACAACGAGGTGATCTCGTCGTGCGCGTGGGGCGCGGATTCGCGTGGCCACAGCACCAAGGGGATCTCATCGAGTACGGAGACCGGTGCCGGCTCACGAGTCGTGGCGAGTGGGTGCCCGGCAGGCAGGAAGAGGGTCAACGGCTCGCGCGTCCAGACTCGTGTGGCGAGACGGGCGTCGCGAACCGGCAGCCGCTGCACTGCCACATCGAGGCTTCCGTCCAGGATGCCGGCCGACATCTCGGCGTCGTCGAACAGCTCCACCAGGGACAGGTCGACGTCGGGGAGTTCTGCTCGCAGCCGGCCGAGGGCGTCTCCCAGCGCGCCGTTGATGCCCGATCCGGCGAACCCGATCGTCACCCGACCGGTCTTGCCCTCGGCGGCCAGCCGTACGTCGTTCAGAGCGGCTTCGGCATCGGCCAGCATGTGCACGGCCCGCCGGAGCAGCGCCTCGCCGGCTGCGGTGGGAAGGAGGCCGCGGCTGGCGCGGGCGAATAGTTCGACCCCCAAGCGTCGTTCCAGTTCACGCAACTGCCGGCTCAGGGTCGGCTGGGTCAGCCGTAGGCGGCGAGCCGCTCCGCTGACGGATCCCTCTTCGGCGATCGCGACCATGTAACCCAGCAACCGCAGATCCATCCATACCTCCACAGCATGGATGCTATATCGATCGATGCCTCGAAGTAGCGGGTTGGGATCCTCCGCTGAAGAATGAAGCCGTCCCCACTTCCCGAAACGCCGGAGCCGTCGTGAAACACCTTGGAGTTCTCGCTCACAGCACGGGAGGAGCCGCCCTTTGCTTCCTCACCTTCTGCGAGGAGGGATTCCGCCGGACCGGTCGCAACGAGCATCCCGACGTCACCCTGGACTACATCGCTTTCGGGTACAGCATGCCCGCCTGGGAGAGCGGAGATCACGCGACCGTCCAGGCGACCCTGGCGACCAGCGCGCAGCGGCTCGCCCGGGCCGGAGCCGACTTCTTCGCCTGCCCGGACAACACCGCCCACATGGCTCTGGAGGTGCCGGGACCGGATCTCCCATTGCCGGGTCTCCACATCGCCGAGGTTGTCGCGGACCAGGCCGCGGCCGAGGGACGCACCCGCGTCGGCGTGCTGGGCACCAGGTACACCATGGACGGCCCGCTGTACCCGCGCGCGCTGGCCGCCCGCGGGATCGCCGCAGAGCTGCCGGACGCCGACGACCGCGACCTCGTCAACGAGGTCATCTTCAGGGAGCTGGTACACGGAGTGATCAGCGATGCATCGCGGCAGGAGTACCTCCGCGTCATCGAACGGCTGGCCGACCGGGGCTGTGACGCGGTCGCGCTCGTCTGCACCGAGATCCCGTTGCTGATCACGCCCGATGTTTCCTGCCTGCCGACGTTGGATTCGACCCGTCTGCTGGCCCGCGCGGCCTACGACGTCGCTGTCGGCGAGCGGGCGATGCCTGATTGGCGCGGCGGCCCCCGATGAGCCCGAGAAGCGGCGGAACGGAGCCGACGATGCCACATCCCGAACGGCGCCTCGAGGAGCTTGGGCTGAGGTTGCCGGAGGTCGTCCCCCCGGTCGCGACCTACGTGCCCGCCGTACGCAGCGGTGACCACGTCCACGTGTCGGGCCAGGTGCCACTGCGGGAGGGGCGGCTGATCGCGGCCGGCCGGCTCGGTGACACGGTCAGCGTGGAACTCGCGTACGAGTGCGCGCGCCAGTGCGCGCTGAACGCACTGGCGGCGCTGAAGGCGGAGATCGGCGATCTGGCGGCGGTGGCCCGCGTGGTCAAGGCCCTGGTGTTCGTCGCGTCGACAGCCGATTTCACCCGGCTCCCACAGGTCGGCGATGGGGCATCGGACCTGCTCTGCGAACTTTTCGGCGACGCCGGACGGCATGCCCGCTCGGCGGTCGGGGTGTCAGCGCTGCCGCTGAGCTCACCCGTCGAACTGGAACTTCTGGTCGAGATTCACCGGCCGGCACGCGGCTGAGCCCGCGAATCCCTGGCCCCCCGGCCGCCAGCCCGCGGGGACCGCAACACCTTTCAGTCACAAGGAGCGCGCACGCATGCCCGTGAAAGTCCCGGCGGCGATCGTCGGTTCAGGCAACATCGGAACGGATTTGCTCTACAAGTTGCGCCGATCCGAACTCATCGATCCCCGTTTTATGATCGGCATCGACCCTGGCAGCGAGGGCCTGCGGCGGGCGAAGGACCTCGGCGTCGAAGTGTCCGCGGAGGGCGTCGACTGGCTGCTCAGCCGATCAGACCGACCCCCGCTGGTATTCGAGGCGACCTCGGCGAAGGTGCACGCCGCGGCCGCGCCGCGCTACGCGGTCGCGGGGATCACCGCAATCGACCTGACACCCGCGTCGGTCGGCCGCTGGGTCGTACCCGCCGTCAACCTCGACGATCACCTGCAGGCGCCGAACCTCAACATGGTCAGCTGCGCGGGACAAGCCACCATCCCCCTCCTGTACGCGATCGACCAGGTCGCCGACGTCTCGTATGGCGAGATCGTCGCCACCATCGCGAGCGCCAGTGCAGGTCCGGGCACCCGGTGGAACCTCAGCGAGTTCAGTGAGAAGACCGGACAGGCCCTGACCGCCGTCGCCGGAGTAGACGAGGCTAAAGCGTTCTCACTGATCAATCCGGCCGATCCGCCCATGGTCATGCGCGACACCGTGTACGCGAGGGTTCGCCGGAGTGACGCCGACCGAATCGAACACGCCGTACGAGACATCGTCGCCAAAGTCCGACGGTACGTACCGGGTTACCGGCTGCGATTCATGGAGGTCGACGGCGACCTGGTCACCGTCATGGTGCAGGTGGAGGGCGCCGGCGATTTCCTGCCCGCGTACGCGGGCAATCTCGACATCATCACCGCCGCCGCAACCGCCGTCGCCGAACGGATCGCAGAGAAGACCCTTGGAGCCACCCGATGATCACTCTCGTGGACACGAGCCTGCGCGACGGCATGAGCAGTGTCTCGCACAAGTTCACACCGGAACAGGTCGGCGCGGTGGCCAGAGGTCTCGACCGGGCGGGTATCCGGGTCATCGAGGTCGCCCACGGCATCGGCATCGGCGCCTCCTCGATCCAGTACGGGTTCGCCGCCGCGACGGACGTCGATTACGTACAGGCCGCCGTCGCCGCAGTGGACAGAGCGGATATCGCCGTGTTGTACGTGCCGGGGATCTCGACGCTCGCAGCCTTGGACGCCGTCCGCGACGCCGGGGCGACCACAGTACGGGTCGCCACGCACTGCACCGAGGCCGACTGCGCCGAGCAGCCGATCCGCCACGCTCGCGACCACGGCATGCGCGTCATGAGCTTCCTGATGATGAGCCACAAGCTCGAACCCGCGGCACTCGCCGAGCAGGCTGCCAAACTGGACTCCTACGGCGCGCAGGTGATCTACGTGGTCGATTCCGCCGGGGCGCTCGTGCCCGGTTCCGCCGGAGCCCGTGTCGCCGCGCTGCGCGAGGCGGTCCACGCAGACATCGGGTTCCACGCCCACAACAACCTGGGCGTGGGCATCGGCAACGCGCTCGCTGCGGTCGAGAACGGCGCGACCTACATCGACGGGTCGCTCCGAGGTCTGGGAGCCAGCGCCGGCAACGCCCAGACGGAGGCTCTCGCGGCGGCGCTGGAACGTGCCGGTCATCACCCGGGAGTCGACGTCTTCGCACTTATCGAGGTCGCCGAACACCTCATCGCGCCATTGATGACCGAACCGCAGATCGTCGACGAGACCGCGCTCCTGCTCGGCTACGCCGGTCTCTACTCCACCTTCTTCCACCCGGCGAAGCGCGCCGCAGACAAGTACGGCATCCCCGTGCGCGAGCTCCTCCTGGAGCTAGGCCGACGCGAGGTCATCGGAGGCCAGGAGGACATGATCATCGACGTGGCGGCGGAGCTTTCGAGCCGAGCGCGAAGCGCGTAAGCGATGAGGCTTTCTGAGGTCCGAGAGGCGGCCGCCGCGCTGCTCGACGCCTACCGGTCGGGCACACCGATTCCTCCCTTGAGCACCACCTACCCCGGCGCGACAATCGCCGACGCCTACCGGATCCAGCAGGAGCAGGTGCGGTCCTGGACCGAGGCCGGAGACCAGGTCCGCGGCCACAAGATAGGCCTCGTCTCGGCCGCGATCCAGCGGCAGATGGGCGTCCACGAGCCGGACTACGGCCATCTGACCGCAAGCATGTTCCACCCGGAGCACCAACCGATCCCCGCCCGCGGGTTCATCCAGCCTCGGATCGAGCCGGAGATCGCCTTCGTCCTAGGAGCCCCTCTCCGGGGACCCGGCGTGACTGTCAACGACGCCAGCAGGTCGGTGCAATACCTGCTGCCGGCACTTGAAATCGTCGACTCCCGAATTCAGGACTGGAAGATCTCGATCGTCGACACGATCGCAGACAACGCATCGTCTGGGGCGGCGATCCTCGGAAGCACGCCGATCGATCCAGCAGACGTCGACCTGCGATCCGCGAACTGCGCGCTGATCAGGAACGGCATGGTCACCGAAACCGGCACAGGAACGGCGGTCCTCGGTACACCGTTCAACGCTCTGGCCTGGCTGGCAAACGCCATCGGTGCCCTGGGGGTGTCGCTGGAGCCAGGCCAGGTCGTGCTGTCCGGCTCCATCACCAGGGCCATCACGATCGCGCCGGGCGACAGCATCACAGCGGACTTCCCCGGGATCGGCCGGGTGACGGCGGTCCTGGCTGAGGAAGACCCGTCCTGACAGAAGAGGCCGTTAGCGGATGCTGCCGGGGTGGGCCGTAGCCGTTCTCCCGGGCGCGGGGGCCGAGCAGCAGTGGAACGGTCAGTGGCGTTAGCGAGGCATGGAGGCGCGGCTTACCGCCACTCGCCGTTCCGATCCGGGTGGTTGCCGGGCGGCCTACGAATCCTTGGCGTCTACGAGGGTCTTGTGGACGACGCCGATGGAGACCTTGACTCCGGCGGCGATGGTGCGGATGGATTCGCCGCGCTGGCGGCGGGCGAGGATGGCGGCGCGTTTGTCGTCGTCGACCACGGGCCGGCGACCGCCGACCCGGCCGCGGCGGCGGGCCGCCACCAACCCCAACTCCCGCTGGCTCTTCCCCGGCCGCCGCGGCGGGCAACCCATGACCACCGACGCGATCGAGCAGCGACTGCACACGCATCACATCGCTGTCCTCAACAGCCGGACGGCAGCCTTGCGGCACTTGGTCCTGCAGGCACCGGCACCGGTCATCGCCCGAATGCTCGGCTACACCGACCAGCAGACCAGTCGCATCGCCACCGCCGCCGGGAGCCCCTGGAGCCGCTATGCCCCAGACAGCGATCACGATGAGTGACAGTCATCAGTCTCAGACGCATCGAATAGGCGACACCTGATTACGCGAGGTCGCCAGAGTGGCACCCCAACTACTCACGCCCGAGCAGGCAGCAGCGCGCCTCGGCAAACAGCTTGCCGCGCAGCCACCGGACCAGCGGGCTCTGCCCTAGGCCGAGGCGTACGACCACCTACTCAGCCAAGATCGTCGTTAGCGCCAATTTCCGCACGGATCTTCCTCAACCCCGTAGAGTTCCCGGAGTTCAGGGAAACTGACGGTTCTTCGGGCTGAACCCACGTGGGTTCGGGTCCAGAAGTGGGTTTTGGGCCCTGGGTTCCCGGCGAACCTGTGGTCCGGCGGGTCACTGCCAGATCGTCACCTCGCCGGCCGGCATGCATACCAGGCGCAGATTAGTTGGTCCTGTCACGCTCCACGCCTCGAAATCCGGGCGGGGCTCGACATTGAGGTGCAGGCCGCTGTCGAAGACCAGCCGCAGTCCGCCGGTCTTGAAAGCGACCGAGGACAACACTCGGGTTCCGAACAACTCCAACGCTGCGGCGCCGTCCTGCTGCTCTGATCCTGTCTCTTACCGTCCAGCCGGCCTACCGCCCCGACCCGGCACGTCGACCGGCGGTGCTGCGCAGGAGCGCCCGCGAGGCGCCGGGGCTGACGTGGGTGGTGGCGGCGACCGACCTGGCGGTCAGCGGTGTCCTCGCCGGGCTCGCGGCCGTCCTGGCGCTGGCCCTGCGCCAGGGGAGACCCGACCAACTGAGGGGCGCGGGGCCGAGCGGTGACACCGGGACCGCCGCGTCGGGACCAGCCTCCTGACCCGATCCGTCACCGCCCGTGGGTTGGCGATGTCCGCTGGCATCAGCCACCCCACGATCGGGCGGATCCTCGACGGTGAGATGCTCCCCGGCCTCGGCGCCATCGCCCGCCTTAGGGCTTGCAGATAAATAACCCGTAGCTTTCGAGGGTATCGCTCGTTGGTGTGGTATGGGCGTAGCAGCTGAGACGGTGGCATTGCTGGCAG
>NZ_JBFBCE010000164.1:0-8446 GCF_040689595.1 Streptosporangium sp. NPDC051023
CGCGCGCCACCGCGCCCGCCAGGCCGAAGGCCTGAACCACCCAGACCGCAACCAACGACGGCCGGCCGGACCACCCGCCCCCCGCAGCGCGAACCCAGCACACCCCGAACCCAGCACACCCCGAACCCAGCACACCCCGAACCCAGCACACCCCGAAGCCGGCCCAGCGCGAACCACCCCAGCCCGAACCCACCACACCGCAGCCCGAATCACCCCGGCGCGAACCAACCCCAGCCCGATGTCCCGGGGAAACACACCTCAGACCCGGTTCCCTGCACCAGGTGACAGCTCCGGTTTCTCCGCACCGGGCGCCATTGACCGATGCGGAGAGTACGTGCCCCGCGCTCAGCTCTCGCCGAGGGAGCGCGAGTCCCCGCCGCCAGACAGGCGACCGAGGAGAGCGGAGGCCGAGGACCGGTAGGAAGCCACATTGCGCAGCTTGACGTGCTCGTAGCCGCGGACGACATCCGGCAGCTCGGCCAGCTCCAGGACCAGCTCCGCCGTCTCAGGACGCAGCTGCGACAGGGCCCGCAGCACGTCGCGGGTGTACTCGCCGACGAGCTCGCGCTCCGTCTTGCGCACCCCGGCCAGGCCGAACGGGTCGAGTCGGGTACCGCGCAGCCTGCGCATGCCGTACAGCAGGTGGAAGGCCGGGTCGAACCAGGTACCGAGGCGGATCTTGCGGTCCATGCCCAGGGCGCGCAGGATCGGCGGGTGCAGGTTGTAGGAGATCTTCGCGCCCGGGCCGAACTCGGCGGCGACGCGGGCGCGCTCCGCGGGGTCGAGATGCAACCTGGCGACCTCGTACTCGTCCTTGTACGCCATGAGCCGGTGCAGGTGGCGGGCGTAGGCCTCGGTGATCGGCAGCGGGCCTTCCGAGACCTTCAGCTCCTCGGCCATGACCGCGCGGACCGCGTCGGCGTAGCGGGTCGCGTACCGCAGATTCTGGTAGGCGGCGAGGTCGGGCACCCTGACCGTGAGGAGCCGGTGCAGCTCGGTGCCCCGCTCCGCGACGGAGTCGACGAGCCGGGTCACCTCGGGGCTCGGCGGCGGCCCCGAGGGCGCGGAGGGACGGGTCGCCTCGGCCACGGCCTCGGGGGCGGCGACGACGGCCCTGCCCCAGTGGAAGGCGGCGATCGTCAGGTCGGCCGCCCTGCCGCCGCCTTGCCGTACGGCCCGCTCGATCGACTCCAGGCTGAGCGGGATGAGCCCGCGCTGCCAGGCCGCGCCGAGCACGATCGTGTTGGCCGGCATGTGGTCGCCGAACAGCGCCTGGGCCACGTCCTCCGCGTCGAGATAGACGTTCAGCTCGCGCAGGGTGCGCGACTCCAGAGAGCTGATGGGCGAGCCCAGTTCGGTGACGTGCGTCGCGGGGTCGACGACCATGGAACCGGTGGGGACCAGGCTGGTCGAGACCACCGCGACGGTCCGGTCACGGTCCGCGGCGCGCAGGTGCTTCGGGTCGGTCGCGCCGAGCAGGTCGAGCGCGAGGTAGGCGTCGACCCCGCCGGTGCCCGCCCGCCCGGAACGGTCGTCCTCGCCCTCGAAGATCAGGATGTCGGAGACGACCGTGCCGCCCTTCTGGGCCAGCCCCGTCTGGTCGAGTCCCCGGGACCGCTTGCCGTCCAGCATCGCCGCGGTACCGAGCATCTGCGCGACCGAGACCACACCGGTGCCGCCGATGCCGACCAGCCTGATCGTCGTCTCCCCGGTACGGAAGGCGGGCGCGGGCATCTCGGGTGGCGCGGGCACGGCGGCCCGCCGCTTGACCGCCTTGCCCGGCACGACGGTCAGGAAGGATGGGCAGTCGCCCTCGACGCACGAGTAGTCCTTGTTGCACGACGACTGGTGGATCTCGGTCTTGCGGCCGAACTCCGTCTCGACCGGCAGCACGGACAGGCACTCCGACTTCTGACCGCAGTCCCCGCAGCCCTCGCAGACCCGCTGGTTGATCGCCACCCGCCTGACGGGATCGGGCAGCTCGCCCTTCTTGCGCAGCCGCCGTTTCTCCGCCGCGCACTGCTGGTCGTGGACCAGCACGGTCACGCCGGGAACCGCCGCCAGCTCGCGCTGCGCCTCTTCGAGCTTCGTACGGTCGCGGACCTCGGCGATCCGGGCGAGCGCGACCCCCCGGTAGCGCTCGGGCTCGTCGGTCGTGACGATCACCCGGCGCACGCCCTCGACCTCGAGCCAGCGGGTCAGGTCGGCCACGGCCAGCGACGGAGTGATCGTCTGCCCGCCCGTCATCGCGACCGCGCTGTTGTAGAGCAGCTTGTAGGTGATGTTGACCCCCGCGCCGACGGCGGCCCGCACGGCGAGCGAGCCCGAGTGGTGGAAGGTGCCGTCACCCAGGTTCTGGAAGATGTGCGGGGTCTCGGTGAAGGGCGCCTGCCCGATCCACTGCGCCCCCTCGCCGCCCATCTGGGTCAGGCCCGTCAGGGTGCCCTTGCCCTCGCGGTTGATCACGATCATCGTGTGGCAGCCGATGCCCGCGCCGACGGGGGCGCCGTCCGGCACCGAGGTCGAGCGGTTGTGCGGGCAGCCGGAACAGAAGAAAGGAGTGCGCTGCGGGCCCAGCAGCTTCAGCGGGGCCGGGCGGGAGATCACGGCCAGGCCCTTCGCGACCCGGTCTCCCGCGAGGGGTTCGAGGCCCGCGCGGCGCAGCCGGAAGGCGACCGCCTTCGCCGCCAGGTCGGCGTCGACGCCTCCGGTCCTGGGGATCAGCGGGGCGCCGTTCTCGTCGAGCTTGCCCAGGACGCGCGGGGCGTTGGCGGTGCCGTACAGGACGTCCTTGATCAGTACCTCGAGCAGCGGGCCCTTCTCCTCGATGACGAGGATCTCACCGAGCCCCCTGGCGAAGGTCTTGACGATCTCCGGCTCCAGCGGCCAGATCATGCCGATCTTGAGAATGCGGACGCCCAGCTCCGCCGGGTCGACGCCCAGCCTGCGGAACGCCTCGCGCACGTCGTAGTAGGCGGTGCCCGAGGCGACGATGCCGAGCCAGGCGTCCCGGGGGTCGACGGTGATTCGGTTGAGGCCGTTCTCCTTGGCGTACGCGCGGGCCAGCTCAAGACGCGGCCCGGTGAGCGTCCGCTCCATCTCCAGCGACCAGGGGGTGAGCAGGGTCGCGTCCGGAACGTGCCGGTACGGCTTGCCCTCGTACTCGACGACGGGCGTCACGGGGACCACGCGGTTTGCGCCGACCTGGACCGTTCCGCTGGCGTCCACGACGTCGGTGACGGTCTTGACCGCCACCCACAGGCCACTGGCCCGCGAGGCCGCGATCGCGTGGCGGCCCAGGTCGAGCAGCTCCTGGACGCTGCCGGGATGGACGATCGGCATGCCGAGGGCGGCGAGCACGCTCTCCGTCGCCGAGGGGAGCGTGGAGGACTTGCAGATCGGGTCGTCGCCGCAGAGGGCGATCAGGCCGCCGTTCGGGTGCGCGCCGACGAAGTTGCCGTGCCGTAGCGCGTCGGCCGCGCGGTCGACGCCGGGGGCCTTGCCGTACCAGACGCCCAGGACGCCCGCCTTGCGCGGCCGGGGGAGCCCGGGTACGAGCTGGCTGCCCCAGGCGACCGTCGCGCCCAGCTCCTCGTTCTGGCCGGGGCGATGCACGATGTCCAGCGGCTCCGCTTGCCTGCGCGAGCGGGCGAGCTCCAGGTCGAAGCCGCCGAGCGGGGAGCCGGGGTAGCCGGAGACCATCGCGCCGGTTTCGAGGCCCGCGGCGCGGTCGGCGCGCATCTGGTCGAGGATCACACGGACCAGTGCCTGCGTGCCGGTCATGAACACCTGGCCCTCTTCGAGGGCGTATCGGTCGTCGGGAGCCGTTGCGCGGGTTTCGGCGGAGATCGTCATGATCGTTGGTCCCGTCTTGCCATGTGCCGTTCTGGTTGCCGCAAGGTTATGTCAGGCTGTCCGAAATATGATGTCAATATTTATTAAGGATGGCTGATTGGTTAGCATCTGGTGCTATGGATGCCACTGATCGCGCAATCATCGGCCTCCTCCAGGTGGAGGGCAGGCTCAGTAATCTCGAACTCGCCGAACGCGTACGGCTCACCCCCTCGCCCTGCCTGCGCCGGGTCCGCAACCTGGAGGAGACGGGGGTGATCAGCGGTTACCGGGCCGTGATCGACCCGGTGGCCGTCGGGCGAGGCTTCCAGGTTCTCGCGTACGTGGAGCTGGAGGGGCAGGACGCGGAGACCGTCACCGCCTTCGAGGAGGCGGTCATGGAGGTCGAGGATGTGGTCGAGTGCCTGCGCATGTTCGGCCGCCCCGACTACGTGCTGCGGGTCGCGGTGCCCGACATGGAGGCCTACAGCCAGCTCTGCCTGGAGAAGCTGGGCCGTCTGCCCGGCCTCGACAAGCTCACCTCGCAGATCGCGATGAAGGCCCTCAAGCCCGGTGGTGTTCTCCCGCTGTGAGTCCTTCCTGAACGCGAGGGGTCCGTTCTGCGGGACTGTCGCCTGATGTGCCGTCCCGAGCCGTCTCTGTCGGCCGGGGGGAGGGAGGCGGGGGCCGGGGAGAGGGAGGCGGGGGCGGAGAGGGGGCCTCCCGCAGCTCGATCAGCGCCTGGCGGGCTCGGGGCGCGTCCTGGAGGGAGAAGTACGGATTGATCCGCAGCGCCCTGGTCAGATGGGCGCGTGCGGAGGTCGTGTGACCGAGGGCGCGCTCGATCTCGCCCCGGTGGTAGGCGAACAGCGCGTCGCGGTCACCGAGTCGTTCCGCGCGGGCCGCGTATCCGGCGGCCTCCGCGTCGCGGCCCGCCCGGTGGAGCGCCCACCCCAGGGCGTCGGCGACCTCGACGCTGCCGCGCCGTCTCCACTCGGCGCTCAACCGTCGTACGGCGGAGCCCGGATCGCCGTGGTCGGCGGCGAAACGCCCGGCCTCCAGGTCGTCCGCCACACCCTTCGCCCTCATGAGCCTGTGCTCCGCGGCGAAGACCGCGTACTGCTGCGCCGCCCTCGCCGGCTGGCCCAGATACTCGTACAGCTCGCCGAGCTCGGCCGCGAACCCGGGATCGCGCGCGACCGCCGCGCCATAGTCGCGGATCGCCGCGCCGGTCCAGCCGAGCGCCGCCTCCGCCCTTGCCCGCCCCGCGAAGGACGGGGCGTGGCCGGGGTCGGCGGTCAGCGCCTGCCCGTAGGCGCGCAGCGCCTCCCTCGGCCGTCCCTCGCCCCATTCGAGCTCACCCAGCTGGAAGTCGCACAGCGCCAGGTCGGCGGGGGCCGAGGCCATCGACCGGGTCCGCTGAAGCACCGCCCTCGCCCGTTCCGTCTGGCCGCGCAGCCGCAGCAGGTGGGCGGCGCGGGAGAGCGAGGCCACGTCGGGCCTGCCGTCGAGCATCCGCTGCAGGGCCCGCTCGGCTTTGCCGTACCGGCCGAGTTCGGTGTAGGCGTCGGTGAGCACCGCGTACAGCGACCAGCGGTACGGCGCGGCCCTGCGGGCCCGCAGCCCCCAGGAACGCGCGGCGCCGAACTCGTGCCTGGCGTTGGCGAGCGCGCCCATCCCGATCATCGCGTCGACCTCGGGGGACAGCCGCAGGGAGCGCTCGAAGGCGCTGCGCGCCCTGGCGTAGTGGGCCGGGTCGCCGGTGCGCCTTGCCTGCTCCACGTG
Organism: Streptosporangium sp. NPDC051023; assembly: GCF_040689595.1. Taxonomy (NCBI): domain Bacteria; kingdom Bacillati; phylum Actinomycetota; class Actinomycetes; order Streptosporangiales; family Streptosporangiaceae; genus Streptosporangium; species Streptosporangium sp. NPDC051023. The sequence continues at coordinate 5,617 of NZ_JBFBCE010000164.1, forward strand.
CGCGCCGCCCAGGTCGGCCCAGATCCGTGCGTCGGCGGGGTGCCCGCGCAGGTAGGCCTCAGCGCCGGTGATGAAGTCGGCCAGGTCGGGCGGTGCCGACGTGGGCCGCGACGTCTCCATCCCGGTGTCGCGCAACGTCCGGGTGGCGCCCGACGGTCCGTCGGAACCGAACAGGGCGAACAGGGCACCGCCGACGGCCAGGCACCCGAACAGCGGCAGGAATCTGCGCACGCGCTTCGTCTCCGCGGTCTCAGAAGTAGTTGGGGATGGCGAGATAGGGAAAGGTCCCCGTCACCGGCTTGGTCAGCAGGACGGCGCCGTTCTCGTCGGCCAGCCAGGGGCTGCCCGCCCCCGCAGGTTCTCCCATGAGCGTCCGCAGACCGATGGCGACCACGTCGTCGGTGGGGCGGCGCCCGTTGGGAAAGCCCTGCGGATCGTCACGGAGGTAGCCGTACCTGTGCGGCGCGGCGGTGACGGGAGTGCCCATGTTGAGGCGGAGCTCCTCGGCGGGTACGAAATCGTCCTTCGCGACATCGCGATTGAGGAGCTGGGAGTTGAGGTCTTTCCCGATCGGGCCGTCCGCGCGTGTCGTCAGCCCGGTGAGGTACAGCTCTTCCAGGTCCTTGCGCGGCCCCTTCGGTGCCTGTGCCCCGGTCGCGAGCTGCACCTGCCCCGCCCGTTCCGGGGCGAGCAGCCCGCTCACCACCCCTGCCGTCTCGCGGTCCTGGCGCGGGCTCGTCCCGTTGAAACGGTCGCGGGAGGACAGCGGGACGAACACCTCGTTGAAGTCGGGATTGCCGAGGCGTGAAACCTGGACGTACGGCGTCTCCCCGGGCGAGCGCAGGTCCAGCGACCTGCGCGAGGCCGTCGCCCACACCCCGACCACCGGGTTGGCCCCGGGGGCGCCGCCCAGCGCCAGCTCCGACTTGGGCACCTGGATCGCCATCGTGTTCACATTCAGCGGGGCGCCGGTCGCGACGGGCGGGCTGGGGGCTCCGAACCGCAGGAGGCCGATGGCCTCACGGTCGCCGTAGAACGGGTCGGCGGCCTGCCCGGCGAAGGCGCGCCCGCCGCCGGGTAGCTCGACCACCGCCTCGTCGCGCAGCCGCTGGTAGTCGGGCATGACGAGGCTGCCCAGATGGGACGGTGCCGCGATAGCGTCCCGCACCAGCGTCTGGTCGGGCCTGCCGGGCAGTAGTTTCTCCAGTGTGTAGCGCTGTCGGAAGAGCAGGGAGTCGTCGTGCGCCGACCTCACCACGCCCTTCGCCGTGAGCGGGGAGAGCGGCGGGCGCCGGTCCTCGTTCCTGAAGGTCCAGCGGTAGGTGATGTCGGGTTTCCCGGTGCCCGTGTGGTCGATGTGCAGTTCGTAGCGTGTGTCCGTGGCGAAGGGGTTGAGCGTGTTCTGCGGCTGGAAGGGGACGTAGTCGACCACCAGCGTGACCGTGTCCTGCCTCTCCGGGCTGGTGAACGCGTACAGGTCCGCGGCGTCGATCTGCGGGTCGGCCGTCGTCGCGGGGGCGTCCCAGTGACTCGTCGCCCCGACCGGCCCGGTCGCGGGCCCGAGCAGCAGCCCTCCCGCGGCGATCGTCCCGGAAACGCCGACCACGAGAATTGACACCCTTTTTCGGGATGTGCCGGTTATCTCGCTGAGTTTTCCCATGGCTTCCTGCCTGAATTCACTGTTGACGACCGCGGAGAATACGGCATGCCGCCGCGACGGGGAAGTGTTTTGCCGCGGCGGCACGCCGGCCGGAAGAGCGGGTTAGGGAACGAACGTCACGGTCACGGTGATATCGGTGAGATATTCGCCGTGGTGAAGTCGGGCCCAGGTGAGGCTCCTGACCGTTTCCCTCAGATGGCCGCCGGCCTGGAGCGACCGGGCGCGGGCAGAGCGAATGCGGGTCTACGGTGCCTTGTCGGGATTTTTCCGGAGATGATAGATGAATCCGGCAAAAGCGAAGCGGAGACGATGAAGGCGGCTCCGGTGGCGCTTGAAACACGCATCCAACATCCTTTCCGGAAAATCGCCCGTTGACTTTCTCGCTCATGATCAAACTAGCATCGGCGGCGTGAGGCCCTCGCGGAGCCGGGCCAAGAAATGTCAAAAACGGAAGCGCTGGGGCACCGCCCCAGCCTGGCGGAGCCGGATGCGGCTCTCCGCACGGAGGGCGGCGCGGGAGGGTGGCGCGGGAAGACGGCAGCCCGCAAGTGCCTCGCGCCACCGGAGGGCCGGGGCGCCGGAAGGGCGTGTGGCGGGAAGAACGTGTGACGGGAGGCCGGGAGGTGCGTTACGGAGAGTGGGCGGGCGACGGCCCCCGCGGCAACGGCGGGGGCCGTCTGGTCCCTGTCAGACCGCGCCGCTCTTGACGCGCGTCAGGAAGTCGGCCCACACCTGGGGGGTGAACAGCAAGGCGGGGCCGCCGGGGTTCTTGCTGTCGCGTACCGCGACGACTCCGGGAAGGTTCACGGCCACCTCCACGCATTCGCCGCCGTTACCGTTGCTGCGGCTGCTCTTGCGCCACTGTGCGCCGGTCAGGTCCATGTGTTCATCCTCTTCTCGATGAATGCCGCCGAGGCGGCCTGGGGTAAGGCATAGGAGCGCAGGGCGTCGAACTGGGCCGATAGAGGGTCGACCCGCGCTGGATCGATCAGAAGCTGTGCGGCTTCCGCGTTCTCCATGTACACGATGTCGGGGGCGCCTTTGAAGGAGAGCACCAAGATGGGCCCTGCCAGCCCGGCATAGGCGCCCACATCGAAGGGGATCACCTGGATGGTGACCCTCGGTCGCATCGTGGCTTTCAGAAGGTGTTCCAACTGCCCGCGCATGACA
>NZ_JBFBCE010000165.1:0-8381 GCF_040689595.1 Streptosporangium sp. NPDC051023
CCATCAGGATCGGCCACCATGCCCTCAAGCACCCGCCGGAACCTGACCCCCACCTCCTCAACCGTCCGCCGATCAAACAGATCAGAACTGAACTCGATGGCGCCGAACAGGCCCGCGGGCGTGCCGTCGTCGGCGTGCCGCTCGCTCATGACGAACTGCAGGTCGAACGGGACCGTCCGCAGTGCGACGTCCTCATAGCCGACCTCGAGTCCGGGCAGCGGCAGGTCGAACCGGCTGTCGTTGTGCAGGATGAGCATGGTCTGGAACAGCGGGTGGTGGCTGGTGTCGCGGACCGGGTTGAGCGCCTCGACAAGCCGTTCGAAGGGCAGGTCCTGGTGTTCGTAGGCGGCCAGGTCGGTGGCCCGCACCCGGGCGATCAACTCCCGGAAGGACGGACGGCCCGAAACATCGGTGCGCAGCACGAGCGTGTTGACGAAGAACCCGACCAGATCGTCCAAGGCGTCGTCGGTGCGCCCGGCGATCGGCGTGCCGATCGGGATGTCGGTCCCCGCCCCCAGCCGGGTCAGCAACGCGGCCACAGCGGCCTGCACCACCATGAACAACGTCGCGTGCATCTGTCTGGCCAGGGCCAGGAGCCCCTCGTGCAACTCCGGCGAGACGCTGAAGGGCACGTGGTCGCCCTGGTAGGTCGCGACCGGAGGCCGGGGCCGGTCGACAGGCAGGGTGAGCTGGTCGGGGATATCCGCGAGCTGCGCGGACCAGTAGGCGAGCTGCTTGGCCGCCAGACTCCCCGCGTCCCGCTCGTCCCCCAGCAAATCATGCTGCCAGAGGGCGTAGTCGGCGTACTGCACCGGCAACGGCGACCAGGAAGGCACCTCACCCACGCACCGAGCGGCATAGGCCTGCGACAGGTCACGGGCGAACGGCCCCATCGACCAGCCGTCAGAGGTGATGTGGTGCATGACCAGCATCAGCACGTGTTCCCGCTCGCCGAGACGGAACAGCCGTCCCCGGATCGGCAGCTCGACGGCCAGGTCGAACGGCCGGTGCGCCGCCTCCGACAACGCCTCCCCCAGCCCCTCCTCGCCGACCTCCACGATCTCAACCACCGGACCGTCCTCGACCACCCGCTGGTACGGCAGGCCGTCAACCGCGGGGAAAACCGTCCGCAGACTCTCGTGCCTGGCCACCACATCACCGACCGCCGCACCCAGCGCCCCGGCATCGAGAACACCACGCAACCGCAGACTCATCGGCACGTTGTAGGTCGCGCTCGGCCCCTCCCACTCGTGCAGGAACCACAACCGCCGCTGCGCGAACGACAACGGCACCAGCTCAGGCCGGACAGCCGGCACCAACGCGGGACGGGACGCCCGCTCCGAGCCGAGCCGCCCGGCGATCCCGGCGACGGTCGGCGACTGGAAAAGCTCCCGCACACTGAGCTCGACACCCAGCGACGAGCGGATCCGCGAGATCAGCCGCGTCGCCAGCAGCGAGTGCCCACCCAGATCGAAGAAACCATCGTCGACACTCACCTGGGCGACGCCGAGCACCTCGGCGAACAGCCCGCACAGGATCTCCTCCCGGGGAGTACGCGGCCCTCGGCCCTCGATCTCTCTCTCGAAGACGGGCTCCGGAAGCGCCCGCCGGTCCAGCTTGCCGTTCGGCGTCAACGGCAACGCGTCCAGGATCACGAACGCCGACGGCACCATGTAGTCCGGCAACACCGCGGCGACCGCGGCACGCACGGCCTCGGTCTCCGTCTCACCGACCAGATACCCCACGAGGCGAAGACCGCCCGACGTGTCCGCGTGAACCCCGACGGCGGCGGCGCGCACTCCGGGCACGTCGCGCAGCGCGGTCTCGACCTCGCCGAGTTCGACCCGGAAGCCGCGCACCTTGACCTGGTCATCGGTCCGGCCGACGAACTCGAGCACCCCATCGGCCCGCCAGCGCACGACATCGCCCGTGCGGTACAGCCGGGAGCCCGGGCCGCCGAACGGGTTGGCCACGAACCGTCCCGCGGTCATCCCGGGACGGCGAACGTACCCGCGCGCCAGGCCGTCGCCCGCCACGTACAGCTCGCCTGCCACGCCGACGGGCACGACGCTGAGGTCCGCGTCGAGCACGTACACCCGGACGTCGGGCAACGGCTTGCCGATCGGGACGAAACGGTCACCGGCATGGTTGGGGCCGGGTACGAAGACGGTGGCGTCCACCGTGGTCTCCGTGGCGCCGTAGGCGTTGACCGCCAGCATCCCGGGGGCGGCCATCTCGAGCAGTTCCAGGCAGTCGGCCATGGCCCAGCCCTCGGAGCCGACCAGCAGGTGGCGCAGCGCGGGGAAGCTGCCTCCACGCTGCTTGACCTCCTGCACGAGCGTGCGCAGCAGGGACGGCACGAGTTCGAGGCTGGTCGCCGCCGAGCGCTCGACCAGGCTCAGCAGCGCCGCAGGGTCGATGGTGACCTCGACAGGGCTGATCGTGAGCGTCCCGCCGAAGAACATCGACCTGATCATGTCCGCGCAGAAGAGGTCGACGGCGATGCCGAGCACCGAGACGAACCTCGGTTTGAGGGCGGTGAGGCCGTACTGGGTGTCCCACGAGTGCGCGATGTGCAGCAGGTTGCGATGCTCGACCATGACGCCCTTGGGCTGCCCGGTCGTGCCGGAGGTGTACATCACGTAGGCCAGGTTCTCCGGCCGCTGCTCCACGCGCGGCGGGTCGTCCGGCTGCTCGGCGATGGCCTGCGCGTCGTCGTCCAGGCGGATCACCGGCGCGTGCTGCTCGGGTAGTCTCCCGGCCACGTCCGAGCGGGTGATGACGGCCGACGCCGCGCTGTCGGCCAGCAGGAACGCCAGCCGGTCGGACGGCAGCGCCGGGTCGAGCGGCACGTAGGCGGCTCCGGCCTTGAAGATGGCCAGCAGTGCGACGACCAGGTCGAGGTCTCGGTCCAGGCACACCCCGACGATGTGGCCGCGTCCGGCGCCCAGGCCGACAAGGTGGTTGGCCAGCCGGTTGGCCCGCCGGTTCAGCTCGTCGTATGTCAGGCTGTCCTGGCCACTCACCGCCGCCACCGCGTCGGGGCGCCGGAGCACCTGGCGCTCGAAAAGCTGGTGAATGCCGGTGAGGGCGGGCCGGTCCGAGGTTGCGGTGTCGTTCCAGTCGACGAGGATGCGCTGCCGTTCCGCCGGAGTGAGCAGGTCGGGACGGGAGATCGACTGCTCCGGGTCGGTGACCATCGCACCGAGCAGCCGCAGGAGACGATCTGCGATGGCGTCCACGCTGTCGCGCTCGAACAGGTCGGTGGCGTACTCGATCGCTCCGTGGATACCGGCCGGCCTGCCGTCGGCGTCGTGTTCCTCGATGAGGTCGACCGACAGGTCGAACTTCGCCGTGCCGACGGCGGAGGGCACGAACTCGACGAGCAGTCCCGGCAGGTCGAAGGCGGTGGTCTGGACGTTGCGCTCGACGCTCAGCATGGTCTGGAAGAGCGGGTGGTGGGTGGTCCTCCTGTCGGGGTTGAGCGCCTCGACCAGGCGCTCGAAGGGGAGGTCCTGGTGGCTGTAGGCGTTGAGGTTCGTGGTGCGGATCCGGCCGATGAGCTCCCGGAAGGTGGGGTGGGCCGAGGTGTCGGTGCGCAGCACGACGGTGTTGACGAAGAATCCGATGACGTCGTCGAGGGAGTCGTCGGTGCGCCCGGCGATCGGGGCGCCGATCGGGATGTCGGTGCCCGCCCCCAGCCGGGTCAGCAACGCGGCCACAGCGGCCTGCACCACCATGAACAACGTCGCCTGCGTCTGTCTGGCCAGGACCAGGAGCCGCTCGTGCACCTCGACCGGGATCGTGATGGGCAGGTGGTCTCCACGGTGGCTTGGCCGTGGCGGGCGAGGTCTGTCGGCAGGCAGGGTGAGCTGGTCGGGGATATCCGCGAGTTGCGCGGACCAGTAGGCGAGCTGCTTAGCCGCCAGACTCCCCGCGTCCCGCTCGTCCCCCAGCAAATCATGCTGCCAGAGGGCGTAGTCGGCGTACTGCACCGGCAACGGCGACCAGGAAGGCACCTCACCCACGCACCGGGCGGCATAGGCCTGCGACAGGTCGCGGGCGAGCGGCCCCATCGACCAACCGTCGGCGGCGATGTGATGCATGACCAACACCAGCACGTGTTCCACCGGGCTGATCCGCAGCAGCCGTCCCCGGATCGGCAGCTCGACGGCCAGGTCGAACGGCCGGTGCGCCGCCTCCGACAACGCCTCCCCCAGCCCCTCCTCGGTAACGTCGGCCACCTCGAGCACCGGACCGTCCTCGACCACCCGCTGATACGGCAACCCGTCAACCGCGGGGAAAACCGTCCGCAGACTCTCGTGCCTGGCCACCACATCACCGACCGCCGCACCCAGCGCCCCGGCATCGAGAACACCACGCAACCGCAGACTCATCGGCACGTTGTAGGTCGCGCTCGGCCCCTCCCACTCGTGCAGGAACCACAACCGCCGCTGCGCGAACGACAACGGCACCAGCTCAGGCCGGACAGCCAGCGCCAACGGCGTACGAACCGGGCGGTCACCCTCACGCCCGGCGATCCCGGCGACGGTCGGCGACTGGAACAGCTCCCGCACGCTGAGCTCGACACCCAGCGACGAACGAATCCGCGAGATCAGCCGCGTCGCCAGCAGCGAATGCCCACCCAGCTCGAAGAAGCCGTCGTCGATCCCCACCCGCGCCACACCCAGCACCTCGGCGAACAGCCCGCACAGGATCTCCTCCCGGGGAGTACGCGGCCCCCGGCCGCCTGTCTCTCCCTCGAAGGACGGCGCGGGAAGCGCCCGCCGGTCCAGCTTGCCGTTCGGCGTCAACGGCAACGCCTCCAGGATCACGAACACCGACGGCACCATGTACTCCGGCAACACCGCGGCCACGTGGCCGCGCAGCGGGTTCACGTCGATCGCGTCGCCGTCGCGCGGCACCACGTACGCCACGAGGCGCCGTTCACCCGTGTCGTCCTCGCGTACCACGACCACCGCATGGCCCACGGCGGGATGGGATCCAACCGCCCCCTCGACCTCGCCCAGCTCGATGCGGAAGCCGCGCACCTTGACCTGGTCGTCGACCCGGCCGACGAACTCCAGCACCCCGTCAGCCCGCCACCGCACCAGATCCCCGGTCCGATACATCCGCGAACCGGCAGAACCAAAAGGACACGCGACGAACCGGCCCGACGTCAACCCCGGACGCCCCATGTACCCACGCGCCAGCCCACCACCACCGAGGTACAGCTCACCCACCACGCCGACGGGCACGACGCCGAGGGCCTCATCGAGGACGAAGGCCCGTACGGTCGGCAGCGGCCGTCCGATGGGAAGCGCCCCCTCCTCGGCGTCCGAGAGCTCGTAGACCGTGGAGGTGACGGTCGTCTCGGTCAGGCCGTAGACGTTGATCAGCCGGGTGGCGCCCAAGCCGCGCCACCGGGTGACGTGGTCGGGTGAGACTCGCTCGCCGCCGATGATGACGAAGCGGAGCGTCTCGGGAAGGCGCCGTCCTTCGTCGGCGAGCGCGTCGACCCAGGCGTGCCAGTACGGTGTCGTGATCTCCATGCCGGTGACGCCGTACTCCTCGATGTGGCCGGCGAGGTCGGCGACGGCGGTGAGCACCGAGGAGCCGGGGAGCACCACGCATGCCCCCGCCAGCAGCGTCGGCAGGACCTCTTCCAGGATCACGTCGAAGGAAACCCTGGCGACCTGCAGGAACCGGTCCCGCTCCGCGAGATCCAGGACGTCGGCGACGTCGAGGGCGTACCGGGCAAGTTCGCCGTGCACGAATGCCGATCCCTTGGGCCTGTTGGTGGTGCCCGAGGTGAAGAAAACGCAGGCCAGCGCGCCGGGGTGAATCGTGGGGGCCTCCCACGCGGGCACTGGCCCGCCGGTCGAGACGTCATCGGTGCACAGCACGGTACGGCCGCCGCCCTCCCACCTGTGCGCCAGCGCCCGGGTGGTGAGCACGACGTCGGCGCGCGCGTCCGACAGGATCGACTCGAGCCGCTGCTCCGGAGTCGCCGGGTCGAGGAGCAGGAACGCCTTGCCCGCCTTGAGGGTGCCCAGCATCGCGATCACGAGGTCGGGTGTCGGGTCCATCATCACCGCGATCACCTGTTCCGGCTGGGCGGACAGCCGTACGAGGTGCCCGGCGAGGCGGTCGGCCCCGGCGATCAGGGCGGCGTAGGTGACGGTTTCCTCCCCGCAGACCAGCGCGGTCGCGTCGGGTTTCAGCGCGGCCCGCCGCTCGATCAGCTCATGGACGCATCCGGTGGCCGGGGAGCCTGTTTCGGCGCCGTTCCACTCGACCAGGAGCCGATGACGCTCGCCGGGGGTGAGCAGGTCGACGCCGAGAACCGGCTGGTCGGGGTCGGCGGCCATCTCGGCGAGCAGGCGGAGCAGTCGCTGTGTCATGGACCGTGCGGTGTCGGCGTCGAACAGGTCGGTGCTGTACTCCAGGCCGCCGCGCAGGCCGACAGGACGTCCCGCGTCGTCGTATTGCTCGGCCAGCCCGAGGGTGAGGTCGAACTTGGCGATCCTGAAGTCGACGGCGCACTCCGAGGAGCGCAGTCCGGGCAGCTCCAGCATGGTCGCTCCGTCGTTACGGAGCACCAGCATGACCTGGAACAGGGGGTGATGCGCCGTCGAGCGGACCGGGTTGAGCGCCTCGACGAGCCGTTCGAAGGGCAGGTCCTGGTGGGAGAACGCGTCCAGGTCGGCGGCCCGCACCCGGGCGATCAGCTCCCGGAAGGTCGGGCGTCCGGAGACGTCGGTGCGCAGCACGAGCGTGTTGATGAAGAACCCGACCAGATCGTCCAAGGCGTCGTCGGTGCGCCCGGCGATCGGCGTGCCGATCGGGATGTCGGTGCCCGCTCCCAGCCTGGTCAGCAATGCGGCCAGCGCCGCCTGCACCACCATGAACACCGTGCTGCCGGTGTCCCTGGCCAGCTCGACAAGCCGCCCGTGCAGCTCGGCGTCCAGTTCCAGCTCGACCAGTGCGCCCTCGTAGCTGGGCGTTACCGGCCGTGGCCTGTCGGCAGGCAGCTCAAGCCGGTCGGGAACGTCGGCCAGTGTCTCCGACCAGAAGTCCAGTTGCCTGGCGAAGACGCTGTCCGGATCGTCGGCCTCGCCGAGCAGTTCCCGCTGCCACAGCGTGTAGTCGGCGTACTGGACCGGTAGCGGCGACCACCTCGGCGCGGCGCCGGAGTTTCGGGCGGTGTAGGCGGTGGCCAGGTCGCGGCAGAGCACGTCGGTCGACCAGCCGTCACCGGCGATGTGGTGCATGACCAGCACGAACACGTGGTCCTCTGGCGCGACCGTGAACAGCCACGCCCGCAGAGGCAGCTCGGCGGTCAGGTCGAAGACGTGGCCGACCGCCTCGTCGATCGCCGCGGCCAGCTCGTCCTCCGCGCAGGGGCGGACGGAGAAGAACGGCTTGGCCAGCTCGGCGTCGACGATCTGCTGGCGGGGTTCCCCGCCCGTGGCGGGGAACAGGGTCCGCAGGGACTCGTGCCTGGCGAAGAGGTCCCGCAGCGCGGCGGTCAGTGCCTCGGTGTTCAGCCGCCCCGACAACCGCACCGCGACCGGGATGTTGTAGGTGGCGCTCGGCCCCTCCCACTCGCGCAGGAACCACAGCCGCTGCTGCGCGAACGACAGCGGCAGCACATCGGGACGCCGCACCGGTGCCAGTGAGGGGCGGGCCGCCTCCCTCTCGTTCCAGCCCGCGACGAGACCCGCCACGGTCGGCGAGGTGAACAGCTCCCTGACGTTCACCTCGACGCCGAGGGTCGACCTGATCCTCGAGGTCAGCCGGGTGGCCAGCAGGGAGTAGCCGCCCAGGGCGAAGAAGTTGTCGTCGATGCCCACCTGGGCGACGCCGAGCACCTCGGCGAACAACCGGCACAGGATCTCGTCGCGCTGGTCACGCGGCCCGCGACCGGCCGGGGCGGGTTCGGGGGCCGCCGATGGCTCGTCCGCCGGGGAGAGGAACTCCAGCCGCCCGTCGAGGTGCCGCCGTACCAGTTCACCCGTACGGCACATGAGGCCCCCGGCCTGGTCGAACGGGTCGGCGACGAACCTCTGCGCCGCCGTGGCGGGCCAGTCCGTTTCGTCGGGCGCGAGATAGGAACCTGAGACGTACAGCTCGCCCACCACGCCCGCGGGGACCATGCACAGCTCGCTGTTCAGCACGTAGATGCCGGTCCTGGTCAGCTTCCGCTCTTCGGCTTGGAGAATGTCGGCCCGCCCGGCGAGTGTCTGCGGGTCGGAGACCATTGCTTCGAGCAGGCGCAGGAGGCGCTGTGCGGTCGAGCCGACGGTGGCCCGGTCGAACAGGTCGGTGGCGTACTCGACGACCCCGTCGATCCCGATCGGCAAACCATGCTCGTCATG
>NZ_JBFBCE010000166.1:0-8235 GCF_040689595.1 Streptosporangium sp. NPDC051023
TCCGGCCCTGACGGCGCCCTCGTGTCTGTGGAGGTGCCCGCCACAGAGGTAGGCGCCTGGGCGCCTGACCGTCCCGGGCAGCGGCTGATGCGCCAGGCCGTGCATCTCGGTGAGCCGGTGGACGTCACGGACCTCGACGGCGAAGCCCCCTTCTGACCTTCCCCTTCTTGTCCCGTCTTGTGCTCGGCCTCAGGGGCGAGCACAGACGGGCCCTACAACCCCTGATCGGAGTTACACATGAAACCGCTTACTCCGGAGAGGCTCGCCGCGATCCGCGAGCGGGACGACCACAGCCTGGATCTCGCAACGGACCCTGCGCAGGCGCTCAACCAGGCTGAGGCTGACCGTAGCGATCTCCGCGCCGAAGTAGACCGGCTCCGTGCGATCGTCGACGGCGACGAGACGTTCATCGTGCTGGAGCGACCCGACGAGCTCGGGATCTCCTGGGAAGACGGCGACGACCTGCTCGCCCTCACCAAGGACGGCATCACCCTGTTCCCACGCGGCGTAGACGAATGGGGGCTGGACCTCGCCCAGGCGCGGGAGCTCTCCGCCCAGTTGGCCGAGATGGCCGACGCCTACGAGGCCGCTCGGGGCGGTGCTCGGTGAGCGAGGCTGATTTCCCCTCCCCGCAGACCAGCCAGCAGGTCTGCACGACCGTCATCGCCGGTGAGCAGACGAAGCGAAACCAGCACGTTCGTGACCTGTACCGGGCTACTGCTGAGCGGTACGTCTACGTCGTTGAGTTCACCACCGGCGTGGTGAAGGTCGGCCGGGCTGGCCACCAAACACAGCGGATCGCCGATCACGGACGGACGGCCGAGAAACATGGGGCGGCCATCACCCGGTCTTGGATCTCCACCCGGCATAAGGAGTACGCCCAGAACGAGATCGCCCTGATCGCCTTCTGCGCCGAACGATGGCCTCTCGCTGGCGGCAAGGAGTACTTCGCTGGCGCCGACTACAGCGAGGTGGTCAGGTACGCGCGGACCCTCCCGATGACTCACATCACGGAGGACGACCTGGACGAGTACGAACAGAGGTTGGCGGAACACAAGGAGGACGCCGAAAAGTTCGTCAACGTCTTCCGGGCTATCAGTGCGGCCACGAGGCGACTACGCGATGCGCAACCAGCCCCGGACGGGGACGGCGAGGAGGAGCGCATCCTCCTGGAGGACATCGCCCCATACGAATCCGTGGACACCGTCACCGCCGCTTCGACGGTAAAACACCACGCTGCAGAAGCGCTAATCAACCACGACCTGCGTCTCAAGCTCGACCCTTTTGCTGACGCAGAGGAGTGGAAGCGGGCCCTCCGCGCGACGGAGTACGGATACGCAGTCTCACTTCTTCTGCGAGCTCTGCAGGATCACGCCGGCACTGCGGTCGCAGACAAGGTCGCCCAGACATTGTGGGCTGCTTCATACGAACTATGTGGTGAGTACCGCGACGAGCTCGCGGCTTGGGTTACCACAGACGGCACTGACATCGACGTGCTGGCCGAGATGGCGCGCGTTTCCTACGAACAGATTCAGAAGTTCAACGCGCGATACCGCCGCAGGCCGCAGCAGGCGGGGCTTCCCCTCGGGGAGGTGTCGTGATGGACGCCGTCAAGGAGACCCTCACCGCCGCCTCGCGGACTTCGAGGAGCACCATCACCTGCGTTTGCTGTGGGGACACAGGGCCGTGTGCTGGCCGTGGTCTCATCCGCGCCTGCTACATGCGCCGCTACAAGAACGGCACTCTGCACCAGTTCCCGCGAGGGCGGCAGCAGGAGCCGGAGCCCATAGGCCGTATCGGCGTCTGCGTCTGCTGTGGCACTGAGGGCCCCATCAAGGGGCGCGGCCTCACCTACGCCTGCTACCAGCGGCACCGGTGGGCCGGGACGCTCAGCCGATTCCCACTTACGACGTCCCCGCGTGAAAGCATCCGGCGCGCACAGGAGGAGCGGCAGGCCGCTTACGTCGCCCGCCAGGAGGACTACACCTGGCTCCGGGAGCAGGGGGAATCCCCGGAGCACGCGGTGGCTCGTGTCGGACTGAAGGTCAGCCCTTCGACCGTGCGGCGCTACGAGCGTTTGGTGGGCGGTGCGGCATGACCCTGCCCACCTACGAGGAGGCGCTCGCCAAGGCCCGCGAAGGGTCTCCGTTCTCGAACTCGACCGAGGGCGAGTGCTGGATGGAGAACAACTGCGAGCAGTGCGTTCACGACAGACCGGCCCGTACCGGTAACCCGGCTGATGGGTGTCCGCTGGTCCTGGTCGCTTACCTGGACAAGACGCCCGCGGAGTGGATGCGCAACGAGGGTTTTCGCCTCGGTGACCAGTACACCTGCGTGATGTTCCGTCCGGAGGACGACCCGGGCCCGGATGAGCCGACGCCGGCCCCCGACCCCCCTGGACAGCTGACGCTGTGCCCGCGCGAGCCATACGAGCGGCCTGGGCGGATGTACGTCGACATTCGGCCCGTCGAGGCAGGTGTCCGATGAATAGCTGGTATCACGCTCAATCAGCGGCGAGGAAGTGGGGCGGGGAGCCGGAACTCTACCTCCCTATAGAGGAGTTCATCGACTCCTCCAAGATCATTATCGGCGATGTCCGCCACCGTTCCCTGTACCACCACACCGCTGGCGTGTACCTGTGCGCCCGGATCTTCGGCGACACCATCACGGTCGGCCGCAAGAAGATCCCCGTCCGCTTGATCGCGGAGCGCCACATCATCGAGGACCTCGGCTGGCTCCCCTCGCCGGCCGACTACCTCGACGGCATGCCCATCGCCACCTGGATGGGCGGCAAGCAGACCAAGACCGTCCCTCTTTCCGCTCTCGCACTCACTCCCGGAGACCAGTCATGACCAGCACGAACAGCTTTCTCGGTATCCCCGTCATCGGAGACATCAGCGAGGGGGAGAAGCGGCCGAAGCAGCGTCCGATCGAGGACCTCGCGCCGCTCATGCAGGCAGTCCTCGACGACCCCACGATCGTCGAGTTCGGCTGGGCCCAGTACACGCCCTACTTCAACGACGGCGACCCGTGCGTGTTCGGTGTCCGAGGCGAGATCTGGGTTCGCACCGTGACCGACGAGGACGTTGAGGACACCTACGACCTTGAAGTCGACCGGTACGGCGGACACCCGAGCCTCGGGAAGAAGGATCGGACCTGGAACCGGGAGACCTCCTCCTACGACGAGAAGCCCTATGAGGGGCCGGACGAGGCGCGCTACGAGCGCTGCCAAGCGCTGAACGCCGCAATCGAGGGCGGCGAGTTCCTGGATGTGCTGCTCAACGCGTTCGGGGATCACGCCGAGGTCACCGTCAAGAAGGACGGCATCGAGGTCGGCTCCTACAGCCACGACTGACTTCCACATTCCCGGACCTCCCTGCAGTCACCAGGGAGGTCCGGGAACCCGCCCCATCAAACCACCCAGAACATCCATTAGTGGAGACCCGAAATGCGAAGGAACACCGACCAGCCCCCCGCCGCTCCCGCTGTGGTGTGGCCGTCCGAAGAGGGCCGCCACACCGTCGTCCAGAACAACCAGTTCGCGTGGCAACGCCACACGGACGCCGCCCGCAACCACCACGACTACGCCGAGCGGCTGAATGCCGAGATCGGCGAGAAGACACGGCAGTGGGAGCAGTTGCGTCAGGAGATCGACGCCAAGACTCAGGAGAAGCAGCAGCAGGACCACTACGCCACCCAAGAGCAGGCCGCGGCCGACGCGTACGCCGCTGCGCTGCAGGCGTTAGGGGAGCAGCCCCCTCCTCCGGTGGACCGCCTGGTGGCTGGCAGCAACGGGATGTCCCCGCTGGAGGCTGCGGCGCACGCGGCGGCCTGGAACGGAGCGAGGCCGAACTCTGCGTCGGGGGCACCGATCGGGGAGTTGGACGAACGATCCAAGCAGGTTCTCGGCGAGTTCCTCGACGAGCACGCCGCAATCGGTCAGGACGGAACCCGGTGACCACCGGCCTGGAGCGGGTCCTGTACACGCTCGCCTGCCTGGTGCTGCCCGCCCCCAAGGGACGCCGCCACAAGCTCGGGACCGGACCTGCCTCGGACGACGTCGTCCCGATCCGCGCCATCACCGCCCGCACCCACCCGTACCCGGCCCAGGAGCCAACCGCGTGAACGTCCTCACCCCGCCCACCCCGGAGAACGTCGCCGAGATGCTCACCAGCGACTACCACGACTACCACAACGGCAACGACTGGTGGCCGTCCATCTCCGCCGACGGTCCCGTCATCTCGGTCGGCATCACGCCGGTCGGCGACGACTACGAGACGAAGCTGCCCGAGACGCACTTCCAGGCACACGTTTTCCAGGTCGACCCGGAGCTGCCGATCGCGTCCGAGCCGGTGTATCTCGACCCTGATGATGCTCGTGAGCTGACGTACGAGCGGCCCGGTGAGGGTTTCGACGGCTGGACGGTCGTGGCCAACGAGCCCATCGACACTACGCGGTGGAAGTCCCACCACCGCCTGGTCATCCGCAACGAAGCAGGTGAGCACTTCGCCGCCACTTACAGCAAGGGTCTGACTGAACAGCAGGAAGCCCGGCCGTGGGATTGCGAGGAGACGGCCCGGTTCGACCCGGTGGCCCGCCGGATCAGGGTCGTCCAGGTCCACGAGTGGGTCACGCCCGCCAAGGCTGAGGAGGCAGGCCAGTGATCAGCCTCCTCGGTCGCCTTCTCTTCGTGTTCCTCATCGGCTGGATTATCGGCGCCTGGATCCTGATGCTCCTCATCGGAGCTCTTCACCATGCCTGGTGGGCCGCGATCCCCACGATCAGCTACGGCGGCGCCTTGCAGATCGAGTTGGTCGTCATGCTCGGCGTCGTGATCGGCGGCCTCGCCAAAGGCATCATCGAGGCGGTGAGCTCGTGAAGAGCGCCTACCTCACCCGCAGGAACCTCCTCGGCGTCGCCATCGGGGCAGCCGTCGCCGTAGCCGTGTGGCTGGTGGCTGTGCACCTCGGCCAAGTCTTCGGACTACTCCTCGCCCTCGTCGTTGGCCTGGTGATCGGTGTCCCGGTCGGCATGGAAACCCGCAGGGACCGCACCCACCTGGAACTGGTGCGGACCGAGCGGGAACTGGAGACAGCCCGCGCCCAGCTCGCCGCCCAGGAGACAACGAACGCCCAGCTGCGGACCCAGGTCGCCAAGTACCGGGAGCGGGCCGAGTCCGCGGAGGAGCGCGCCGGACGGCACCTCGCCCGCGCCCAGGCCGCCGAGGCGCGCGACGTCGAGGAGGCCGCACCGTGATCGCGCTCCTCGCTGCGTGTTTCGTCTCCGTCCTGATCGGGGCTTGCGGAGGCGCCGGCATCGTCGGCTGCTTGTGGTTGGCGGCGGCTATGCGCCGCTATCGGGCCGCTCGGGACGCTGCGTTTGACCGTGACCTGCAGGACCTGCTGGCGCGGGAGGCGGACCGGTGACCGGCCTGATCTTCGGCGTCGCGGTGTTGGTGGGCGGTCTCCTGGCCGCCCACCCCGTCGACCCCGCGGGTGATCCCAACGACGTGTTCGCCGACCCCGACCTCGTGCTCGGCGGGCGCCTGACCATCGCGCTCCACGAGGACGCTGAGCGGCTCGTCTCTGCCCATAAGCGAAAGGACACACGCACTGATGACCCGCATCGATCTGACCACTCGTGACCTGCACGAGCTGATCGCGCCCGTCCTGCCGCACACCGGGACCGACCCGGAACTGCCCGAACTGGGCGTCATCCGCATCGAGGCGCACGGGGATGTGCTGTACGCGGTGGCCACGGACCGGTACACGATGGCGGCCACCCGGCATCGGATCGACGGCGGCGCCGATGACGTCGTGGTCGGCATCGGCCGCTCCGACGCCGCGGCGATGCTGAAGCTGTTCAAGTTCACCAAAGACGAAGACCCTCAGCTGAAGCTGGTCATCGACAAGGTGCCAGTCCCGGTGAACGACCGTGGCGACACGGTGGTTTCCCTCGGCCTGCAGGTGGACTCCGAGGACGGGACACGGCTGCTGCTGCACGGGCACGCCCACGAGGTCCTCGACCAGTGGCGCGCCCTTTTGGGCAAGGTGGTGCATCGGGAGCAGAAGCCCGCGACCCCGGCCCTGTTCCTCACCCCGTCGTACCTGCCTCGGTGGACGAAAGCTGCCCGCAAAGGGGAGCGGCTGACGGTGGTCATCGGCCCGGAGGCGACCGATCCGATCCTCATCACGGTGGAGTCCCGCTTCGTCGGTGTGTGGATGCCGGCGGGCCATTTGGACGCCGGAGAGGACGCCCTGTCCGACAGCCCGTGGTGGGACGAACTGACGGTCGAGGGCTCGCCGGATGTGTCGGAGGAGTTTCTGCGCACCCCGCCCGCACGGGAGGCGAAGGGGGCGAGCGAGCCGACCGATCTGGACCTGCTTGTGCAGGCCGCTGAGCTGGTCATCTCCACCCAGTTCGGCTCCTTGTCGATGGTCCAGCGGAAGCTGAAGGTCGGTTTCGCTAAGGCCGGACAGTTCCTGGACGCGATGGAGGAGTTGGGGATCGTCGGCCCCGCGGAGGGCTCGAAGTCCCGCGAGGTTCTCGTTGCTCCGGATGAGGTGGACGCCGTTGTGGAGCGGATCCGCAACGGCGAAGTGACATCCAAGGGCGCCTCCTCCGCGGAGGAGACCGATGTCTGAGATCGCGGTCCCACTGCTGTACGCGATGGCGAAGAGCTGTAGCGGTTCGGACAACCCTCACCTGACGTTGGCCACGGCTGAGGACGGCACCCGGTACGCGGCCTGGTCGTACGGGGCTGTACGGCTCCCGCGAGACGTCCTGCGTGGCGTCCCGGACGGGCAGTGGAGGCTGTTCGCGTCCGGGGAGATCTGCCACTACGAGAACGACAGGGCCGTCACCCCTGGCCTGGTTCGCACGCAACTGCTGCCCCTGCTCGGACAGGTCCGCCCCACTGCGGTCCACGAGTCGCCGTGGATGCTCCAGGCCGGTTACGGCGTGCAGCGTCTCCTGGACCGCTCGGATGGGTCCGCAGCGGTCGTCAACCAGGCGTTTTGGGCGTGCTGGTCTCAGGTGTCGCCTCTGCCCATCTGGCAGCTCGGAGGCCCCTCCAAGCCCTTGGTGTGGGCCAAGGACAAGACCGCCCGTGGGGAGGCGGTCCTCTTGCCGATCTGGAAGGGCGCCGACGTTCGGGTGCCGCTCATCTACCAGGGCGCAGCCGCGATGGCCTCGGAAGGCGGGCCCAATGAGTGACCTGATCGTTGAAGCACCCATCGAGCACCCGGCGTGCGCCGAGGTGGCTCGTCTCGTCGCTGCCGAGTACGCGGCCCACGCCGCTCACATGCGGCAAGACGACACGCTCGGCCTGGCCACGGAGCTCCTGCGGGCCCGGCCGGCGGATGACTCCGAGCGTGCTCGGGGGATCCGGGAGGGGCTGGAGATCGCCATCAAGGTGGCGTTCATCCGGGCTGGGCTGCCCCTGCCTGCGGAGGTGACTCGGTGATGGCAACCGCATGGCGTATCGAGCAGGCGGCTCGTGCGCAGGAGTCCAAGCCCGCAAGCACTTTCAGCGACGACGCCCTGCTGACCGCGTACATAGCCGCTCCTCCGGTAGAGGCCGCAGAGCGCCGCGAGGCCGCCCTGTGGGTCGCCGGCTTCTTTGCGGCCTCTCACGGCTGTAGCCGGACCAAGCGGCGCCGCTGCACGAAACCAGAGCATGCCCGTGATGTCGAGCAGGCCCGGGAATGGCTGACGGCGCTCGACTTGATCGAGCAGACACCTGCCCCTGCGGCGATGAACCAACCGCAGCAGACGCGGGTGAAGCCCCAGCCCCGCTCACCTCGCGTGGACATGGACTGGCAGGACGAGGCCACCTGCCAGGGCGAGGACCTCGTGCTCTTCTTCGGCCCTGACGGTGAACGCCAGGCCGAGCGGGACATTCGCGAGGAGATCGCCAAAGAGGTGTGCTCTTGGTGCCCTGTCCGTGCCGCCTGCCTGAACTACGCTCTCACCCGGCCGGAGAAAGATGGCATCTGGGGCGGCCTGAACGAGAACGAGCGGGCGCAGGAGCGGCGTCGGCGCCAGCGCCGCGTCAGCTACGCCAAGGCCCTTGAGATGGCGTCATGATGCGCCTTCACGGAGACCGTAACCGTTACCTGCACGGCCCGGATGAACAGGGCCAGCCGGGGGCGGGTTGCCGGTGCGCGAAGTGCCGTAAGGCTGCGACACGGTACCGGGCCCAGCAGCGGGTCGCGGCCATCCTTGGTACTCACC
>NZ_JBFBCE010000167.1:0-8068 GCF_040689595.1 Streptosporangium sp. NPDC051023
GGTGCCGGTGTCTTCCCTCGTCGCTCATCCGCTTCGCTCCTTCGCTCCTCAGTCCAGACACCGGCGCGCCCAAGCCACAACCAGTCCCCGGGTAACCGGGAGTGGAGCGAGTCCCAGTCCGGACACCGGTGCTCCCGCGCCGGAACCGGTTTCAGCGCCATATCGGCTTGGCGTCATCTGCCACTACTGCCGGAACGGATGATCACTACCGTGAAAGGTCATGCTGACGAGCTCGTCGAGGTCGCGGCGAACGCCTGCCGACGCGCGGGGGCCTATCTCCTGGACTCCTTCTCCGAGCCTTCCCGCCTGAGCACGAAGAACGGCCGGTTCGACCTGGTGACCCGGTGCGACTCCGCCGCGGAGCAGATGATCAGGCGGGATCTGACCGATGTCTTCCCCGACAGCGTCGTCATCGGTGAGGAGGACGGCACCAGCGGAGACGGAGAGCTGGCGTGGTACGTCGACCCGATCGACGGCACGCACAACTTCGCCCGTGGGATCGCGCTCTTCTGTGTCTCCATCGGAATCCTGCGGCGGGGCGTCCCGGTCGGCGGCTGCGTCTACGACCCGGTCCGCGACGAGCTGTTCAGCGCGGGAACGGACGGGCTGTTGCTGAACGGTGCACCGCTGCCCGGTCCGCCGGACCACGAGGTGACGGAGCAGGCGGGGGAGCGCCTGCCGATGCTGCTCACCGACATCCCCACCGCGGGGGCGGCCGACGGTGTCGAGCTGGACCTCTTCCACCGGCTGCTGGACATCGCGGACGTGCGCAGGATCGGCAGCTCTGCGCTGGCGCTGGCTTACGTCGCCGCTGGTCGCGCCGATGTGGCCGCCAACGCCGACGTGTACCCGTGGGACACCGCGGCGGGAGGAGTCCTGGTGACGGCGGCCGGGGGACGGTTCACCGAGTTCCCCGCCCCGCGGCCGGGCGCACCGGGAGGTTTCGCCGCCTGGCTGCCGTCGTGTGAGGCGCTCGGCCGTCTGTTGGAACGGGAGCTGGGCGGGCTCCCGGCCCTCAACGGCTGACCTCCGGCCGGGGCCCGTTCAGGCGGCCGGCCGTCGGCCGACGGGGTCAGGCACAGAACTCCAGGATCCGCTCCGGCCACCGCCGCCGGTCGGCGCCGAAGGTCTCCAGAATCAGCTCGACCCAGCGGTCGACGCCGAAGGCGACACATCCCGAGTGCACCGCCCGCGCGTCCTCATCCCGGATGTCGAACTGCTGGCACAAGGAGTCGCGGACGTTGTTGAACGACGCGATCGCCGAATCGGCGCCTCCGGGGCGGGAGGCGACCAGCTCGTACTTGACCTGCGCCAGCAGCTGATGCTGGCGCATGGCCGAGTCCTCGACGTAGTAGAACGGGTCGGTGGCGGTCTCGATCCGTCCGTACAGGCCGAGCTCGCCGTAGAGTCGCCACACCTGCTCAAGCAGCGTGCCGCGCAGCGCGTCCACCTCGTCGGCCGAGCCGAAGAAGACGATCTCTCGCATCGTGAACGAGGGCAGCCGGAAGTCGTCAAGCCGCCAGGCGGCCTCGTGCCGGAAACAGTCGCCTTCGACGGTCACGACGGTGAGCCCGTCGGGGCGGGTGCCGGAGAACTCGTCATAGACGTGGAAGCACAGCGCCGGATTGAGCATGTAGCTGCTGGACCTGCGCACTTCGTCCAGGGACGCGCTGCCGTCCCGGAGCCGGGCCAGCGCAGGCCGGTGGTGGGGAAGCTCGTCGACCAGGTAGGCGTTCTGTGGAAAGAGCTCCACGTACCGGCAGCGTTCCATCACCCGCAGGTCGATCAGCGCGGGACAGCGTCGTTCCGTGGCCCCGGCGGCGTACGCGAGGTCGCGGAACATCGTGTCGAAGGCCCGGTGGAGCACCGGCCGTGCGGCGGCGGCCCCCTCGGCGGAGGCAGGTCCCGCGGCCCGTGCCTCAGCCCCCGCCCCGGTCCGCGACTCGGGCTGCCGCCGGTGGGTGACACGCGGTTCGGTCACCCGCGCCGCCATCGTCTCCTTGACCAGTTCCTCCACGATCCGGCCGATGTCCTCCTCGGCCAGGCCGCCGTCGTGCGACAGCGCGAGTGCGGGCCGGGTACCGGACGAGACCAGCACCTCGACCGCGCTGATCCCCTCAACGCTGTAGGCGAGCCGGTCGGCGATGGCCCGCGCCTGCGCCGGGGAGAGCCGTTCCGGCAGGTCGAGATGGACGGTCATGACGAAACCTCTGCTTCCACGAAGGTGCTGGTCGGGGATGTCACGCTGGATGCCCCGCGATCTCGGCGGGCGTTTCCCCACGCCACCGGTCCGCGGGGAAGCCGGTCACCGGAGGCAGGGCCGACGGCCGGACCTCGGTGCCGGAACCGGTGGCGAGGTCGACCAGGAGGGCCTCGGTCCGGCGCAGGAACTCCTCGGCCGCGGCGGGCGGGATGGTCCGGGTGTCCACCAGCAGGCTCAGCTTGATCAACTCGGCGGACTCGGCCGTGTCGAAGGTGGTGAAGAAGAAGCTGATGTTGTCCCGGTCGTACCGTTCGGCCCAGTGAAACCGGGAGTCCGCCAGGGCCGCGAGAACGACGTCGGCGTCCGGGGCGGTGCCGTCCTCGGGAGAGGCCGCCGTCTGGAAGGCCGACCACGTGTCGTTGAAGAAACAGCTGAGGTCGAGGTCGACGCCTCGGGCCTTCGCGACCTCGTCGACGACCTCGTCGACGCGCTTCGGGTCGCACCGGCCGTACCGGTGGGCAGCGGTCGAGACCGTCCAGCAGTCCCGCACCAGCGAATCGAAGGAGTCCTGGCCGACCGGCAGCGTGGTGAAGACCTCCTGCGTCGGCGTACCGATCACGAAGCGGGACTCGGGTGTCTCCCGGTTGTCGACGACCAGTCGCAGCGCGCAACGATCGAGACCCGTCGAGACGCCGAGCAGCGCGGCGACGGCGGCCAGCAGCACGCTCGACGGCCCGCTGCGGTAGCGCGACGCCAGGACGCGCAGCGCCAGCGGCACGGCACGGGAGATCCGCTCGCCGCGCCAGAACCTCGGCGTCTGGCCTGCTTCGGTGCCACGCCTGGGGAACATGCTCGGCGGAGCCGCCGTGAGCTGGCGGCGCCTGTGCTCGATCGCCCGCTCGCAGAGGCGCTCACCCGTGGGCGACGCCTCGAACTCCGCCTGGTCGGCGGGCTCGCGGGCGGGGCGTCGCGCGGGCGCCGCCGTACCCGTCATGGCTGCGGCCACCAGGTCGTACAGCTCCGCGACCAGCAGCCGCTGGCTGGCGTGGTCGGCCGCCAGATGCGAGGTGCACACCACCACCGTGGACACGCCGCCCTCGACGTGACGGACCAGGAAACGGGCGGGAATCTCCCGCGCGGTGTCGAACCCCTGGCTGCTCCACCCGGTGAGGAAGTGGTCGAAGACCGCGTCGGGGACGTCGCCGCCGTCCGGCAGCACGTCCACCCGCACCTGCCCCGCCGCCAGCACGCGCTGCGCGGGCCTGCCCCTGGGGTCGGCGAAGAAGAGCGTGCGCAGTGACTCGTGGCGGCTCACCAGCTCGCCGATCTGCGCGGTGATCCGCGCGAGATCGGCACCGGCGGGCATCGGAACGGCCAGCGCGATGTCGAAGAACGCGGTGTCCGGCAGCATCCACTGGATGTCGTTCCACACCTGTCGCTGCCCCCAGGTCAGGGGCGCGGAGACGGTACGGCCGCCGCGGAAGGCGACCGTGCGTCGGATCACTGCTGGCGGGTGTTCCACGCCTGCTCCTCAGGGACACGGGGATATAGGGGACACGGGGGACGGGGAGACACGAGGGACGCGGTCAGGAGGCGGTCACCTCTCCGGAGCGCCGCCGGACGAGCAGGGTGATCGAGACGACCCCGGCCAGCGCGCTCAGGTTGAACGCCGCCACGGTCCAGTACAGGCCGAGCGAGCTGTTGCCGGCTCGGGCGGCCCAGCCGCCGATGGCGGTGATGCCGATGAAGTACACGAGGTTGAGCACGGTGGCGAGGACTCCCATGCCGATCTGCTCGATCGCGGTCAGGGCCAGCAGCGTGAGGCCGAGGATGACGTACGTCGGCCCGACGATCGCCAGGAACCGGGCGGTCTCGGCGTGGATGGCCGGGTCGGTCGTGCTCAGCCATCCGAGCCAGTCGCGGCCGAGCCACGCGGCGGCGGCCAGCGGGATGTACACCACCGCGCAGATCTTGAGACCGGCCTGGAACGTGCGGCCCGACTCCGACTCCCGACCCGCTCCCCGCTGCTGGTTCATCAGGATCGCCGTCGCGGAGCCGAGCACGACGCCGGGCGCCGTGATGAACGTCTGCAGGGTAAGCGCGTTCGCGTATCCGGCCTGCACGGTCGGCCCGAGCGGTCCGAGCAGGCTCAGCAGGACGAAGTTACTGATCGACAGGACGACGTACGACAGGCAGACAGGTACGCCGACCGAGGTGAGCCTGCCGAGCGCCCGGCGTACCTGCGGCCCGAGTTCGAAGCCGCCGGTGGGCCACAGACCGGCGCGGCGCATCAGGAACACGCCGAGCGTGCCGCTCCCCACGCCGCCGACCGCGAACGCGACGGGGATCGCGTTGGCGCCCAGGCCGCCGCCGACGCCGAGGAACGCGACCGTTCCCAGCTCCAGCACCGAGCCGATCGCGGTCAGTGCCGTACTCGCCTTGGGGCGCCCGGCGCCGCGCAGGGCGGCCGAGCTCAGGACCGGCACCGCCAGCAGCGGATGGCAGATCGCCGACCAGCGCACCAGCGCGACGAAATCGTCGTGCTCCCCGAGCCCGACCCCCAGCACGGTCGCCAGATGCGGCGCCATGAACCACAGGGCCAGCGCCATCGCCGCCCCAAGCGCCGCCCACAGCACGGCCAGGCCCGCGGTCTGCGCGGCGACCTCGTCCTTGCGGCGGGCGCCGAAGCCGATCGCCGCGCTGACCTGGCCGCTGACGCTGAAGGCGAGCTGGATCGCGACGTAGATGAGCTCCATCGGCAGGTAGAGGGAGCGGACGAGCAGGGCATGGTCGCCGACCGCCCGGCCGAGCATCGCGACCATGGCGATCGGCAGGACGACGCTGGTCACGTCGCCGACCGCCATCGGGCCCGCCTGCCGGAGGATTCGCCAGGAGACGGAGGAAGGCGGCGGGGAATGGTTCGTCGCGGTCCCGGCCACGAGTGGTGGGGAGCCCTCCGGTGTCACGGGGCGACCGGCTTCGCGCCGGGCAGCTCCTTCGCCGCCAGTACGGCGACGGCGAGGAAGCCGTACATCGGGTCGTACTCGGCGAGCAGCACCGGATGGCCGCCCGCCCGCAGCCGGGGCGCGTGCTCGGCCAGCGCCGCCCAGACGCCGGTGCAGCCAAGGCCGGGGCGGGCGTGGAGCACGTCCCGCGCGCCGGCGGGAGCGGGCAGCCCGGCCAGTCCCGCGCCGAGGACGAGCGCGTACGGCGTCTCGCCGGGAAGCGTCTCCCCGACGATTCCGGCGAGGGCGTCCCGCAGCTGCTCACGTGTGACCCCGGTGAGCCGGCGCACCGGGATCCCCGCCGTCGTCGTCGAGCGCGACAGTGACAGCGCCACCACGGAGTCCCGCTCGACCACGGCGGTCGCGGGCACGGGACGCACCGGGCGGGTGTCGGCCTGGTCCATGATCAGGAGCAGGACGCGCTCCGCCGGGTCCCAGCGCGCGTGCTCACCGGCGAGCCTCAGCGCGGTGAACGGCGAGACGGTGCCCTCGTCGGAGACCCGGTACGGCAGCGGCCCGTCGCCCAGCAGGCCGACCAGCTCGGAGGTCGGCGACCGGCGGGCGTCGTAGTCCGGCGTCAGGTGCGCCATCATGATCACATCGGGCACCCCGGTGTCCCGTGGGAGAACGGCGGCGGCGATGTCGGCGAACGTGTTGCGGCGGCTGCTGGCCAGCTCCTCGAAGGGGAGGGACAGGCCGTAGGAGGCGGACATCTCCTCGTAGTGCTGTGTGACGGTTCGCCGGTCGTCCTCCGAGGCGGTCCACAGCCCCGGGGGCAGCAGGAGGTGACGGCAGGAGTCGAGGCGTAGCGGCAGGATGCCAGGGACCGCGGGCGACCCGGCGGTCGAGTCCTCCGGCGGCAGAGTCGTGTACACGGCTATCCCTCAGATCCGGTGCGGTTCGGCGTCGAAAGCTCGGTGCGGTTCAGTGCCGGAAGGCCATCGCGGAGAAGGTCCCGCTCAGACCGGCGGCCACCATCAGGTAGGCGTCACCCGGGCGGATCCTGCCGTCGCCGACCGCGGTGCGGTAGTTGATGAACGGGTCGGCGCAGAAGCTGTGCCCGGTGACGGCGACGTTGTCCAGCACGACCCGCTCGGCGGGAAACCCGATCTGCGTGCACAGCCGGTTCCAGGACATGAGGTTCACGCTGTGCGGCAGGACGGCGGCCATGTCTCCGAGGGCCAGCCCGGCGTGCTCGGCGGCGGCCGTCATGACGGCGGCGAGCGCCGCGGGATACGCCTCTGAGTAGTCCGTGAACGAGCCGGGCGTGCTCTTCCAGAAGGACGCGAAGCGCCCGTGGGTCTCGCTGGCGTACGACAGCATCCGGTCGCGCTCGCCGCGCGGGCTGACGAGGACCGCCGCCGCGCCCTCACCCATGATCGAGATGTCGCTGATCATCTGCGCCCTGCGGCTGAACACCTTCTCCCCGGCGAGGATCAGCGCGAGGGCGTCCGGTTCGCCGTCGGAGGCGAGCAGCTTTCCCGCGACGTCGACCGCCTGCAGCCCGGAGGCGCAGCCGTGCGCGGCGAGGGTGAACGCCTGCGCGTGGCCGAGGCCGAGCAGCTCGCGGACCTCCTGGAGCGGATTGATCGGATACGGCGCGACCTCCGGCAGGCTGCGCGCGTGGATGAGGTAGCGCACCCGGTGCCGCTGGTCGCGCAGCGCGTCCAGCGCCGACGCCGCGGCGGTCAGCAGCTCGACGAGGGTGCCGTCCGGCTCGTAACAGACCTCGCGGAACCCGAAGAACCGCCGGAATATCCTGACCTGGTCCGAGGACAGCTCAAGCCGTTCGGCGATCGCGTCGAGGGGCATCCGGTAGGGCGGCAGGTATCCGGCCACGGCGTGCAGCGTGGTCACGGCCGGGCACCCTCGCCGTTCCCGGTGAGCGCGTGCGGATGCTCGGCCGCGGAACTTGGCATCGGGCCACTCCTTCGAAGTCTCCATCGTTTCGACAGACCGCCACGGCCAGCATCCCGGTCCGTCCGGATCCGCCAAAGACCCACGCGAGCGGCCGGTGATTCGGTCGCCCGACTATGCCCGAAGGGCTATCCGGGATCGCCTTGACCTCCGGGAAGCGGCCTGCCTAGCCTGGCCGCCGCCGGTCGTGTCGGCGAGAGGCTCCGGCCGCGCCGCCGACCGTGGCAGAGACGGGGAAGCCGGAGGGGGAGTGGTCCGTGGGCAACGGCGACATCAGGGCAGCGGTCATCGATCTGCTGCGGGAGTCCCTGCAGATCGAGCCGGGCAGCGACGGCTCGCAGAACCTCAGCGAACGCGGCATCACCTCGTTCCAGTCGGTGGTGCTGGTGATGGGTCTTGAGGAGCGGTTCGACGTCACGGTGCCCGACGACGTCCTGAAACTGGACAACTTCCTCACGGTCGACCGGATCGTCGCGCTGGTCGAGTCACTGCGCGAGGAGGCGGAACCGAGGGTCTGACCCCTCCACAGCCGGTCTACAGCGTGTTTCCCGGATCAGACATCGCCGGTGCCGCTGGGACCGGTTGTGGCATGGGCACACCTGTGTCCGGACTGGGACCCGCCCCACTCCCCGTTACCCGGGGACTGCTTTTTGGCTTGGGCGCGCCGGTGTCCGGACTGAGGAGAGAGGGAGCGCAGCGACCGAACGACGAGGGAAGACACCGGCGCGCCCAAGCCCGCGACGCCGCCAGGCGTCGCTAAATCAGCACTGCCGCGATCCGGTCGCGGGCCGAGCGGTAGGCCACCTCGAGTCCGGCGAGCGCCGATCCCGCGGCGTGCGGGCCGAGGAACCGTGGCAGGAGCGCCTCGCGATGGCGGAAGGGCGTCCCGGGTTCCCTGACGTCCGTGTCGAGCCGCGGCCGGGTCGCCGCGGGCAGTGCCAGC
>NZ_JBFBCE010000168.1:0-7957 GCF_040689595.1 Streptosporangium sp. NPDC051023
TCTCCGACCACACCGGCACCCACGCCACCCCCGAACAACTCACCTCCCCCACCTACTGGACCAACCACCTCCGCCACCCCGTCCGCTTCCACGACGTCGTACGTCGTCTGCACGAGGGTTCCGAGCCCGGTGAAGGACTGGACGCGTTCGTGGAGATCGGCCCGGACGGGGTGCTCAGCGCGATGGTCCAGGAAACGCTGGGGACCGACGGAGGGGTGATCGCGATCCCGGTGCTACGCCGCGACCGGCCCGAGGTCGCGACCGCGCTCGCCACGGCCGCCCACCTGCACGTTCACGGCACAGACGTCGACTGGAGCGCGATCGTCTCCGACGGCGGCCCGCGGGTGGTCGACCTGCCCACCTACGCCTTCCAGCGGGAACGCCTCTGGATCGACGCGCCCGTCCGAGCGGCCGATCCGGCCGATCTCGGCCTCGCCGACGGCGGTCATCCTCTCCTGGGGGCGGCGGTCCCGCTCGCGGACGGTGAGGGCACCGTCCACACCGGGACCGTGTCCCTGGCCACCCACCCCTGGCTCGCCGACCACACCGTCTTCGGCACCGTCATCGTTCCCGGCACCGCCTTCGTCGAGCTGGCCCTCCACGCCGCCGACGCGACCGGCCACGACACCGTCGACGAGCTCGTCCTCCACGCTCCCCTCGCCCTCGCCGAACACACCGCCGTCCACCTCCAGGTCATCACCACCGCTCCGGAAAACACCCCCGGCCGCCGTGTCGTCGACATCTACTCCCGTCCCGCCGACAGCACCGCCGACTGGACCAGACACGCCAGCGGAGTGCTCGTCACGGCGAACCGGGCGACGGAGAACGTGGATCTCGTGGTGTGGCCGCCGCATGGCGCCCGGCCTCTCGAGGTGGGGAACGCGTACGACCGGCTGGCCGAGGCGGGCCTGGGGTACGGGCCGGTGTTCCAGGGGCTGCGGGCCGCCTGGCGGCGGGGTGATGAGCTGTTCGCCGAGGTCACGCTGCCGGGCGAGCGGCAGCAGGACGCGGCGCCGTACGGGGCGCATCCGGCGCTGCTCGACGCGGCCCTGCACATCGGCGCCCTGAGCTGGCTCGACGGTGGGAACGTGGACGGCGCCCGGTTGCCGTTCGCGTGGAACGGCGTACGGCTGTACGCCTCGGGCGCGACGACGTTGCGGGTGCGCGCGGTGGTGTCGGACTCGGGCTCGCTGAGCCTGCACGCGGCCGACGCCACCGGCGCGCCTGTCGTCTCGATCGACGCGCTGCGGGTCCGTCCGGTACCGCGTGACCAGGTGAGAACCGCGCGAACCGCGCACCACGACGCGCTGTTCCGGCTCCGGTGGGAGGCACTGGCGCTCGGCGCCGACGCGGGTGGCCACCAGGCCTGGGCGGTGCTCGGGCAGGACGATCACCGGCTCGGCGCCCTCGCGGGAGTCACCGTCTCACCGTTCGCCGACCTGGCGGCGCTCGCCGACGCCGTCGACGCGGGAGCACCCGTCCCCGCCCTCGTCGTCCTGCCTGTGACCGGCGGAAACGATCCCGTGACCGGCGCGCACGACAACGCGGAACGGGTACTGGCCGTACTGCGGGAATGGGTCGGCGACGACCGCTGGGGCTCCGCGCGGCTCCTGGTGCTGACCCGCGACGGTGTCGCCGTGGGCGACGGCGACACCCCCGACCTGACCACGGCCCCCGTGTGGGGGCTCGCGCGTTCCGCGCAGACCGAGCATCCGGGGCGTGTCCTGCTGGCCGACCTGGACGGGAGCGCTGACTCGCTGGCGGCCCTGCAGGCCACGGTGTCCGCCGCGCTGGCCGCGGACGAGCCGCAGTTCGCCCTGCGCGTGGGAGCCGCTCTCGTCCCCCGGCTGAGTCGGGTCTCTCCCGGCGCCTCCTCCGTCCCCACCCCGGCCGCCGTCTCCTCCGGCGATGGCGACGAAGACGGCAACGGCAACGAGGGTGTGCGGCGCTGGGCTCCCGAGGGGACCGTCCTGATCACCGGCGGACTCGGCGGGCTCGGCGGCATCCTGGCCCGTCATCTCGTCACCGCCCACGACGTCCGCAACCTCGTCCTCACCGGCAGACGCGGCGCGGAAACCCCGGGCGCCCACGACCTGCGCGCCGAACTGACCGCGCTCGGCGCCACCGTCACCGTCGTCGCCGCCGACGTCACGGACAGGGAGGCCGTCACCGCTCTGCTCGCCGCGATCCCGGCGGAGCACCCTCTCACCGCTGTCGTCCACACCGCGGGCGTCACCGACGACGTTCCGCTGACCTCGCTCACCTCGCCGCGCCTGCACCCCGTCCTGGCTCCCAAGGTCGACGGCGCGTGGCTCCTGCACGACCTGACCCGCGACCTCTCCCCCGCTCCCGCGATCGTGCTGTTCTCCTCGGTTTCGGGCCTTATCGGTGGAGCCGCCCAGGCCGGATACGCGGCGGCGAACACCTACCTCGACGCCTTGGCCGCCAACCGTCCGGGAAGCGTCTCCCTCGCCTGGGGGCTCTGGGAGCAGGAAAGCGGCATCACGGCGAGCCTGACAGCCGTCGATCACGCCCGTCTCGCCCGCACCGGGCTGCGACCGCTGCCGACCGAGCAGGCGCTGGCGCTCTTCGACAGCGCCGTCCTCACCGCTCACGGGGATTCGCTGCTCGTACCGGCCCCGTTCGTCGTCACCTCCGCCGAGCCCGCCTCGCCGCTGCTGCGCGGGCTCGCGCCCAGGCGCCGTACCGTCGCCGCCCACGCTCCGAGCGACCAGCCGCAGAGCCTCGGCGCCAGGCTCGCCGGGCTCGACGACGCCCGGCGCGGCGCGTTCCTGCTCGACCTCGTCCGAGTCGAGACGGCGGCCGTGCTCGGGTATCCCCGCCCCGACGCCATCCCGACGGAGCGTCCCCTCGTCGAGCTCGGGCTGGACTCGCTGACCTCCGTCGAGCTGCGCAACCGCCTCAGCACCGCCAGCGGCCTGCGCCTGCCCGCGACCCTCACCTTCGACCACCCGACCCCCCAGGCCATAGCCGACCTCCTGCGGCACGAGCTGGTCGGCGACACGGCGGAGGCCGTACCCGTCAGCGCCGAGACGACGGCTCCCGGGCCCGTCGCCGACGACCCGATCGTGATCGTCGGAATGGCCTGCAGGCTTCCCGGGGGGATCGAGTCGCCCGAGGCGCTCTGGCGGCTGGTCGAGGGCGGGGGCGACGCCGTCTCCGAGTTCCCCGCGGACCGGGGCTGGAACGTCGACGAGCTGTACGACCCGGACCCGGAGCAGGTGGGCAAGTCCTACACGCGTCATGGCGGCTTCCTGAGGGACGTCGCCGACTTCGACCCGGCGTTCTTCAACATCTCGCCACGTGAGGCGATCGCCACCGATCCGCAGCAGCGGCTGCTGCTGGAGGTGGCGTGGGAGGCGTTCGAGCGGGCGGGCATCGACCCGCTCTCGCTGCGCGGCAGCCGTACCGGGGTCTTCGCCGGAATGATGTACCACGACTACGCGCCCCGGCTGCAGGAGATCCCCGGAGACCTTGAGGGATACCTCGCCAACGGCAGCGCGGGAAGCATCGCCTCGGGGCGGATTTCCTACACCTTCGGCTTCGAGGGGCCCGCGGTCACCGTTGACACGGCCTGCTCCTCCTCGCTGGTGGCGCTGCACCTGGCCGCCCAGTCGCTACGGACCGGTGAGTCGGACCTGGCGCTCGCGGGCGGGGTCGCGGTGATGTCGACGCCGACCACGTTCGTGGAGTTCTCCCGCCAGCGAGGCCTGTCGGTCGACGGGCGGTGCAAGGCGTTCTCCTCGACGGCGGACGGCACCGGATGGGGCGAGGGCGTCAGCCTGCTGCTCCTCGAACGGCTCTCCGACGCCCGCAGGCACGGCCATCCGGTGCTGGCGGTGGTGCGCGGCTCCGCGGTGAACCAGGACGGCGCGTCGAACGGGCTGACCGCGCCGAGCGGGCCCTCGCAGCAGCGGGTGATCCGCCAGGCGCTCGCCAACGCCCGGCTCACCGCCACGGACGTCGACGCCGTCGAAGGGCACGGCACCGGCACCACCCTTGGCGACCCGATCGAGGCTCAGGCACTGATCGCCACCTACGGTCAGGGCAGGGCGGAGGACAGGCCGCTGTGGCTCGGCTCGCTGAAGTCGAACATCGCCCACACGCAGGCAGCCGCGGGAGGGGCGGGCGTCATCAAGATGGTGATGGCGATGCGGTACGGCGTGCTGCCGAAGACCCTGCACGTCGACGAGCCGACCCCGCACGTCGACTGGTCCCTCGGGGCGGTCAGGCTGCTCACCGACTCCCGCCTCTGGCCCGAGGCCGACAGGCCGAGACGCGCCGCCGTCTCGTCCTTCGGGGTCAGCGGCACCAACGCCCACGTGATCCTGGAGCAACCGCCCTCCGCCGAGGAACCGGCCAGGAACCCCGCCGCGGCCCCGGCCACGCTGCCCTGGGTGCTGTCGGGTCATGTTCCCGAGGGGTTGCGCGGCCAGGCGGTCAGTCTCGCCACGTTCGTCGAGGGCCGCGCCGAGCTCGAACCCGCCGACGTCGCGCATTCGCTCGTCACGACCCGCAGGCTCTTCACGGAGCGCGCCGTGGTGATCGGCACGGACCACGGGACGTTCACCTCGGGGTTGCGTTCGCTCACCGGTGACGGTGCGCTTCCCGACCACGTGGTGCGTGGTACGGCGGACGCCGACGGCAAGATCGTGTTCGTCTTCCCGGGACAGGGCGGCCAGTGGCTCGGGATGGCCGCCGGACTGCTGGACACGGCACCGGTGTTCGCCGAACGACTCACCGAGTGCGCGACCGCACTGGCGGAGTTCACCGACTGGTCGCTGCTCGACGTGGTGCGCGGCGTGTCTGGCGCTCCGGGGCTCGACCGGGTGGACGTGGTCCAGCCCGTGCTGTGGGCGGTCATGGTGTCACTGGCCGAGCTGTGGCAGTCGTACGGGGTCCGTCCCGACGCGGTGGTCGGGCACTCCCAGGGGGAGATCGCCGCCGCCGTCGTGGCCGGCGGGCTGCCGCTGTGGGACGCCGCCCGGGTGGTCGCGTTGCGCAGCCAGGCGATCACGGCACTGTCCGGCACGGGAGGCATGGCGTCGGTCTCGCTGCCCGCCGCCGAGGCGGAGGCCCGGCTCGCGCCGTGGGGCGAGCGGCTGTCCGTCGCGGTCGTCAACGGTCCGTCCAGTGTGGTGGTCTCCGGCGAGGTGGACTCCCTGGTCGAGTTGCTGGCCCAGCTCGACGCGGAGGGGGTGCGCAACCGTCGTATCCCGGTCGACTACGCCTCGCACTCCGCCCAGGTCGAGCCCATCCACGACGACCTGGTCAAGATGCTGTCGCCCATCGTTCCCCGCACCGGGGTCGTTCCCATGCTGTCGACCGCCACCGGCGACTGGATCGACACCTCCGCGCTGGACGCGGAGTACTGGTACGCCAACCTGCGCCAGACGGTGCGGTTCGAGGCGGCGACCAGGGCTCTCGCCGAGCAGGGACACACCGCCTTCATCGAGATCAGCCCTCATCCGGTGCTCACCGCGAGCGTCCACGAGACGCTGGACTCCGATGACGGGCCGCCCACGCTGGTCACCGGGACGCTCCGCCGTGACCAGGGCGGGTTCGACCGGTTCCTCACCTCGCTCGCCGAGGCGTTCGTCCGGGGTGTGCCCGTCGACTGGACGGCGGCGCTCGCCGGGCCCGACTCCCGTCGCGTCGAGCTTCCGACGTACGCGTTCCAGCGGTCGCGCTACTGGCTCGACGCCACCCGCTCCTCCACGGTCGCGGGTGCCACCGGTGACGGGACGTCCCCGGCCGTCCCCTCGGCTCCGTCGCAGGCCGCCAGGCTCGCCGGGCTTGAGGAGGGAGAGCGGCGCGCGGCCGTACTGGATCTGGTCCGCACCGAGGTCGCCGCGGTGCTGCGGCACTCAGAGCCAGAAGCGGTCGGTACGGCCACGGCGTTCCGTGAGCTGGGCCTGGACTCGCTGACCGCGGTCGACCTGCGCAACCGGCTCAGGGCGGCCACCGGGTTGCCGCTCCCCACCACGTTGATCTTCGATCATCCGACGCCCTCCGCGGTGACCGGCCACATCCTCTCGCTCCTCCCCGATCTTCAGGAGACCGGCACGGTGGAGGGCGGCGAACCGGTCTCGCCGCTGACCACGCTGCGGCGCCTGGAGGACGCGTTGTCCGCCGACCCCGGTGAACGGGCCGAGATCCTCTCCCGGCTGCGTGCCCTGGTGGCGCGCTTCGATGTCGCCGCGGCCGGCGTGGACGACGCGGAGGACGAGGAGATCGACCTCGACTCCGCCACCGACGACGAACTCTTCGACCTCCTGGACAGGGGCTGATTCGACATGGCCAACGACGACAAGCTGCGCGAGTATCTCAAGCGCTCGATCGCCGAGACCAAGCAGGCCGAGAAGCGGCTGCGCCAGGTGGAGGCCAAGGCCAGGGAGCCGATCGCGATCGTGGGGATGGCCTGCCGCCTGCCCGGCGGGATCTCCACCCCCGAACAACTGTGGGACCTGGTCTCCACCGGCGGCGACGCGGTCAGCGAGTTCCCCGACGACCGAGGCTGGAACATCGAAGAACTCTTCCACCCCGACCCCGAAAAACCCGGCACCACCTACACCCGCCACGGCGGCTTCCTCGACAACCCCGGAGACTTCGACGCCGACTTCTTCGGCATCTCCCGCCGCGAAGCCCTGGCCAGCGACCCCCAGCAACGCCTCCTGCTCGAAATCGCCTGGGAAACCTTCGAACGCGCGGGCATCGACCCGGCCTCGTTGCGGGGCAGCAGAACCGCCGTCTACACGGGGATCGCCGACAACACCTACGCCTCTCGGTTCCTCCAGGTGCCCGAGGAACTCGAGGGGTACCTCGCGATCGGCAACCTGGCCAGCGTCGTCTCGGGACGGATCTCCTACACCTTCGGCTTCGAGGGGCCCGCGGTGACGGTGGACACCGCGTGCTCGTCGTCGCTGGTCGCGCTGCACCTGGCGGTGCGATCACTACGCGCCGGGGAGGTGGATCTGGCCCTGGCCGGGGGAGCCACGGTGATGGCCACGCCGATCGGTTTCACGGAGTTCTCCCGGCAGCGGGGGCTGGCCCCCGACGGCCGCTGCAAGGCGTTCTCCTCGACAGCCGACGGCACCGGCTGGGCCGAGGGCGCCGGCCTGCTGCTGGTTGAGCGGTTGTCGGACGCCCGGCGGCACGGACACCGGGTGCTGGCCGTGATCCGCGGCACCGCCATCAACCAGGACGGCGCCTCCAACGGCCTCACCGCCCCCAACGGCCCCGCCCAGCAGCGCGTCATCCACCAAGCGCTTCAGGATGCCGGCCTCACCCCCACCGACATCGACGCCGTCGAAGCCCACGGCACCGGAACCACCCTCGGCGACCCGATCGAAGCCCAGGCGCTGATCGCCACCTACGGCCAGGACAGACCCGCGGATCGTCCCCTGTGGCTCGGCTCGCTGAAATCCAACATCGGCCACGCCCAGGCCGCCGCCGGAGTCGCCGGAATCATCAAAACCATCCAGGCCATCGACCACGGTGTTCTCCCCAAAACCCTCCATGTCGATCAGCCAACCCCTCACGTCGACTGGTCGGCCGGAACCGTACGACTCCTCACCGAAGCCATCGACTGGCCCGGCACCGGCACCCCCCGCCGCGCCGCGATCTCCGCCTTCGGCGTCAGCGGCACCAACGCCCACGTCATCATCGAGCAGGCCCCGGAGATCTCGTCGGAGGCTCCCGTTCCTGAAACGGGCGCGGAGACCGGCGCACAGGCCGGTTCAGAAGCCGGGAGTGAGAACGGGCTGACCCAGGAGGCACCGGTGGTGCCGCTGGTCGTCTCGGGCCGGTCGGCCGCCGCGCTCAACGCCCAAGCCGAACGGCTGGCAACCCACCTAGAGGCCCACCCCGGCCTCAACCTGTCGGATGTGGCCCACTCCCTGGCCACCACCCGCACCACCTTCGAACACCGCGCCGT
>NZ_JBFBCE010000169.1:0-7187 GCF_040689595.1 Streptosporangium sp. NPDC051023
AGGTCTGACCAGGCCAGTCTTGCTCAATGGCGGATTCTGAGGGTGTGACGTTCCTGCGTGCTGATGTTGATCGTTTTTGTCGGGAGATCGCCGACCTGGCGCCTGCGGTACGGCTGCGCCGGTTGGCGGAGCTGCGTGCGATGCTGGAAGAGGTGACCGGTGCGGCGCTGATGGTGGCGATGGCGGACGCGCGGGGTGAGGGATGGGGTCTGCGCAAGATCGGTACGAGCGCCGGGATCTCGCATGAGCAGGTACGCCGGATGCTCACCGAGAGCCGTCCAGCCCGGGAGCATCCGGCGCGCTGAACGCGAGGGGGTTAAAGGGGGTTACCCGGCGGGCGGGGGCGTGCGCAACGGCCGCAGCTGCCCGTCGCGGACCAGCTCGGGCCAACTCTCCGCGTTTGGGGAAGACGCGCCGGCGCCAGGCCGAGGACAGCACGCCCACGGAACCTCGCGGGGGTCGAAGTCGGTGCGGCGGCGCTCGATCGCTTTGAGGAAGTCCAGCGCCGCCAGCACCTCATGGCCGCGCCGCGCCCCTTGCCCGGACGTCTCGGCGGCACCGGCGTCGAAGTCGAGGTGCTTGAGCAGCTTGGGCAGGAAGCGTCGGACAGTGGCGTAGCGGCGCCGGTCGTCGGCATCCAGGTGGAAGAAGGCGCCCAACTGGGCGATGTCGGGGACGGCGTTGAAAACGCCGTATCGGCTGCGTTGCCCGGCGGATAGGAAACCGACCGGCATGGGGAGCCTCCAGGCATGCGAGGGCGCCCCCACCTCGCACGGCGCGGTGGGGGGCGCCCTCACGGATATCAGCAGCGGTCACGCCAGCTGATCGACGCGACCGGTTACGTGGTGAATTGTTTCAGTCTCAGCCAGTCATGATCACCTGCCGGGGGGCGCTCCGCTTGGCAACCCTCGTGGGTGCCCTCACCGATGAGTTTGCGGATGATCTCGGCGCGGCGAAGACGCGGAAGATAAGACGGCCGCCGGGGCGGTGTCCAGGGCCTCGTGCGGTGGGCGGAAGTCGATGCTGCGGCCAGCGACGATGCCCCACCTCTCCAGCGGCGGCGCGGCATCAAGGCCACCATCCCCCAGCGGGAACGCATCAGAGGTGGCAATCCCACGGCTCGCGGTCAGTTCCGGGGTGCGATGCGGTAGGCCCGGATGATGGTTTGCTCGACGGTGTTCCCTGAGGTGTCGGCGGCCTTCGCGCGCAGGGAGACGAACCCTTCCGCGGCCGGGTGGTTCACTGTGACCTGGCCCTTGCGGATTTGGGCCGGGCTCCAGGTGGCGCCGTCGTCGAAGGAGACCTCCACGGTGAGGTCGCGCACCTCGTCGGCGGTCGAGCCCCGCTGTCGTTCCACGCGGACCGGTATCCGGTAGGTTTCGCCGCTGGGTGCGGTGTTACGGGCATCCAGCGCGGGGGAGAAGCGGACGACGGAGACCGGCAGGGGGTTGTCGTCCTCGGTGCGCTCGGAGCGGAATGTCCAGGCGGCCGAGTTGCGGGTCGTCAGGGTGGCGGGTGCGCCTCGCTCGGTCTCTACGACCACCCGGTAGTTCGCTGCGCTCGGTGGAACCTGGAACCCCTTCCCGCCCAATTCGGAGTGTTCGGCGACCAAGACGCCGTCGCAGTAGAGCGCGACGCGCGCCCGGGTGGTAACCGACCAGCCGGCGTGACCGGCGCCGTCGCCGTACATGGGCACGTTCACCCGGATGGAGTCCCCGGAACGGGTCAGCCCGCCGAACTCCTCGCCCCCCGCCAGGACGGGAGAAAAGACGCCCAGGTTCCACGATTCCCGGTAGACGCGGCCGGGCGTGTAGCCGGTGAGGCTTGACTCCAAGGCGGTCCCACTGCTCTCGGGGCCGTCCTCCCAGAAGTAGCGCCGCCACTTCGCCCCGCCGTCGGCATTGACGTACTCAACGCGCACGGACGGCGTGGTGAACGTCGTCTCGGTCAGCAGGTCAGAGATCGGGCCGCCGGGCAGCTGAGCGGCGACCGCGGCGCGGCCCCTGCCGCCAGTCAGGTGGGCGGCATAGGCAATGTGGACGGTCGCCAGGTCACGGCCGGCCACCTTGCGGCGGAACCCTGTAACCATGCCGCCCTTGTGAAACCATGCGAGCCGGTAGACGCGGGAGCCGCCGGGCAGTGCCCACGTCCCACTGATCTGGGTCAGTGACCCGTCGTAGGAACGGTCGGGGCCGAGCTGCGCGGTCGTCAGGTTCTCGAACCGGTCCGAGACGACGGGATAGGAGAGCCTCCCATCGCTGAAGGTGACCTGCGCTCCGACCTGCGCGGCCGACGGGTCGGGCACGGTGACCGAGATCGGCTTGCCCAGGCGCGCGTCCAGGGCGAGGGTCTGGTTCTCGGCCAGGTCGAGGCCGGGGTGGATCAGCTGGGTGGTGTGGTCTCCGTCGAACAGGGTGCTCCTGACCATCCAGCCGCCCTTGGGCAGACGGAGCGTGACGGGGCCGTCGCCAGTGTCCTGCACGGTGATCTCCTTGATGAAGCCGGAGGAGTCCGTCCGGTGCAGCGTGGTGAGGTAGTCGGCGGTCGGGCTGCCGTCGCGGCCGGTGTGTTCGAGGGTCAGCGCGTAGGTCTCCCTCTCGTTCTCCACCGCCACCGGCGTGCTCACCCGCAGGTCACCGCTGGCGGCGACGAGGTAGCCGCCGAGGTATCCCACCGGGGCCGCCGCGGTGTCGGCGGTGACCGAGACGTCGACCTGCCCTCCCGCGGGCACCGTCACCGTCGTGGGATTCACCGTGAACGGCTTCGCATCGCCCTGGCTCTCCACGGACAGCTTGAGCGTCACCGGCGCGGCTCCGTGGTTGCGGTAAGTGACCTGCCGTGTGAGGGGCTTGTCGTCGTCGTGCGGCCACTGCTGCACGCCGAAGCCGACACCGCCGGGCTCGGCGGTCACCGCCTGGGCCGTGGCCCGCCCCACATCGACCCGGCCCGCGCCCTGGTCGAAGACGCCCACCGCCGGGTTGGACGATGCCGATCCCATCAACGCCGCTTTGAGCGTGCCCGCGCTCCAGTCCGGGTGCTGCCCGGCCAGGATCGCGGCGGCCCCGGCGACGTGCGGGGTGGACATCGAGGTGCCGGACATCGCGATGTAGGAGCCCTCGCCGGACGGCGCGTCCTTGGCGTGGGCGGCGACGATGTCCACCCCGGGCGCGGTGATCTCGGGCTTGAGCGCCGAGTCGGCGGCGCGCGGCCCCCTGCTGGAGAAATCGGCGAGTTCGTCGGACTTGGTGACGGCTCCCACGGCCAGGGCCGCGTCGGCGCTGGCCGGCGATTCCACCGAGCGCTCATCGCCGCTGTTGCCCGCAGCGACCACGAACAGCATGCCGTAGCGCTGGGTGAGCGTCTCCACCGCCGACTCCAGCGGATCGATCTCAGGGGTGTCGGCGCCGCCCAGGCTCAGGTTGACCACCTTCGCGCCCTGCTCGCCAGCCCACTGCATACCCGCCAAGAGCGCCGACTCCTCGCAGAAGATCGCGCAGACCTTCCCGGCCAGGATGCTGACACCGGGTGCGACCCCCTTATACGTCCCGCCGGAGGCGGCGCCGCTGCCCGCGATGGTGGAGGCGATGTGAGTGCCGTGCCCGTTGCGGTCCGCGAGATCGGCGGATCCGGTGAAGTCGGCCTGCGCGCTCACCCGGCCCGACAGGTCGGGGTGCGTGGCGTCCACGCCGGTGTCGAGCACCGCCACCTTCACCCCGGCGCCGGTGTAGCCCCGCTGCCACGCGATGGGTGCGCCGATCTGCTTGACGCTGCTGTCCAACGCCGGCTTGCGCAGGCCGTCCAGCCAGATCTTGCCCACCCCACCGGACAGGGCCTGCCCACCGCCGACGACGCCGTTCCAGAACCTGGCCCGGTCTTGCTTGGAGGCCCGTACGGCCAGGCCGGACACCGCGCTCAGCTCCCGCGTCACCCGGGCGCCGCCTGCGGTCATCGCCGAACGTAGCCCACCCGCGCGCGCCGCCTCCGAGCCGGTCACGATGAGCGGCAGGTCGCCGCGGCGGTCGTCATAGCCGAACTCGATGAGCGTCGTCACGTCGAACAGCCTCGGATCAAGCCGTCCCCGGCGCACCAACGAGGCAGCGTCGCTGGGTAGGACCCGCAGCCGCCCTTCCCGCTCATCGATGACGAAGGAGATCCCGGTACGGCCCGCGCCTCGCTCGACCTGGACGCCGCCGCCCGTGCCGGTCAGCGTCACCCGGTCTCCGGTGATCAGGGTGACCGTGACAGGAGTGCCGGCCGGCGCGGGCCCGTCCTCGGCCACCGCAGCCCCTGGTGCGGCGAGCGCCAGCACCATGACCCCCGCCAGTAACGAAAATCTGCTTCTCATATCCTCTTCCATCCGGTATCCCTGTGGTCCGCCGCGAATGGCGGATCACCTGTACTCCGCCGGAAAAGCCGACCGCTTTCACCAGGGAGTGAAAGCGGAACGCCTCATCGGATGAGTAGGGGATGTGACTGCCAATTCGACGGCTCCGGATCTCGCCGATCCACGGGGGACGATCAGCGACGAGGCTCTGGTGGAGCTGTCGCGCCGGACGCCCGAACGATTCGGTGAGATCTACGACCGGTACGTGAGCGAGATCCACGCCTACCTGGGCAGGCGGCTCGACCGACAGGCCGCGGACGACCTCACGGCCGAGGTGTTCCTGGCCGCGTTCAGGAAACGTGAGACGTTCGATCCCCGGCGTGGCGCGGTCCGTCCCTGGCTGTACGGCTTCGCCGGCAACGTGATCGCCCTGCACCGGCGCGCCGAAGCCCGGCGGCTGGCGGCGCTGCAGCGCAGCGCCGGCGCGGACGACAGCCGGGAGTACGGCCACGAGGATCGCGTGGTCACCCGCGTGGACGCCGTGAGCACACAGGGGCGGCTCGCGGCCGAACTGCGCGCGCTTTCCGACGGCGACAGGGACGTGCTGTTGCTGAGCGCGCTGGGCGAGCTGAGCCATGAAGAGGTGGCCCAGGCGCTCGACATCCCGTACGGCACCGTCGGATCCCGCCTGTCTCGGGTCCGCAGGAAGCTCCGTGCCGCCCTGGGCGGCGTCAATCCGTTGCTTGGAGGCTCTGATGGATGATTACCGGGCAGTGCGGGACCTGCTGCCCACACCGCCGTTGTCGCCCGAGGTCGAGCAGGCCGGGCGCGAACGGCTGGCCGCCGCCTTCGCTGAGGAGCGGGTACGGCGTGGCCGCAGGACCGTCAGGTGGAGGGCGTTGGCGCTTGGCATGGCCGCCGCCGCCGCGGCGGCGATCGTCATCGCGCACGTCGCGCCCGCTGGCGTGCCCGCCCCTCGTGGCCCGGCCATC
This sequence comes from Streptosporangium sp. NPDC051023, assembly GCF_040689595.1. Taxonomy (NCBI): domain Bacteria; kingdom Bacillati; phylum Actinomycetota; class Actinomycetes; order Streptosporangiales; family Streptosporangiaceae; genus Streptosporangium; species Streptosporangium sp. NPDC051023. The sequence continues at coordinate 5,317 of NZ_JBFBCE010000169.1, forward strand.
CAGGCGGACGGCAAGCGGTTCCTACTGGTCGCGGCCGCCTCAGCGGCCGCCATGCCCGACGAAGGCGCGTGGTGGGGCGGCACGGAGGTCCACGGCTGGCAGTTCCACGAGCCCGGCGGACGGTACGTCCTGCGTGAGAGCGAGTCGGTCGAGACCTGGATCCCCGCGGACCCCGAAGGGCGCACTTGGTACCGTCGGACCTCTCAGGGGATCAAGCCCGCGACGCCCCGGGACGAGGCGGCGTGGGTCGCCGACGGCTCGCCGATGTCCTGGACGTACGACAAGCCCTCGGAAAACGGACGCTTCGGTGTCGTACGGTCCGAACCTGGTGAGCAGCGGACCTGGTCGACCGAGGACTGGGACTTCCGCATCCTCACGGCGGGCAAGCCGCTGACCAAGATGAGCGAGGTGCCCGACACCCCTGAGGGGCTGAAGGCGTTCTTCGCCGCCGACGATCGTACGACCATCGATACCGCGGCGCGGCTGCTGTTCTTCGCGCCGGTGACGAGCGGAACCAGGGCCGCCGCGTACCGGCTGCTCGCCTCGGTGCCCGGGGTCACCGCCGTCGGGCAGGTGAGCGATGCGCTGGGCCGGGCCGGGCAGGCGATCGAGTATGAGTCCGGCGAGTTCGCGCCGCCGAGCTACAGGGGGGCGACCAGGACCCGGCTGGTGATCGACCCCGCCTCCGGCAGGCCCCTTTCCATCGAAGTCCGTTCCGCTGCGGACGGCTCGCTCCTGGCGTACACCGCGATCCGGGACAGCCGCTGGGCGGATTCCAACCCGTTGAAGGAGAACGAATGAGATTCACTCTTGCCGTTGCTGCTGGGCTGCTGTTCGCCGGTGTGGCCGCTGTTCCGGCGTCCGCCGACGCGCCGAAGGCAGCGTACTGGCGGGTCGAGACGATCTTCACCAAGACCCACCCTCACGCGGTCGGCAGCGGTTACCACCTGACCCAGCGCAGGGTCAGCACCGAGTGGCTGTCGCCAGAGGGCAGAAGCTGGAACGGCTTCCGTGAGCTGGGAGCCAAGCCCGCGACCAAGAAGGACGAGGCGGCCTGGCGCGCCGACGGATCTCCGACCATCTGGGACTATCGCACGGAAGGCATGAAGGTTCACCTGTCCACCCAGCCCGGCAAGGGCTCCGTGCAGGCGGCCAAGGGGCGGCCCAACGGGTTCCGGCTGGGCGAGAAGTATGTTACGTACCAGCAGCTCCAGGCGCTGCCGATGGAGGCCGAGGCGCTCAGGAAGCAGCTGACCGCCGAGGTCAACACCTGGATCGACGAGGCCGCCGAAGAGGCGAAGACCACCGACCCGAAGGCCACGAAGAACGACTGGCTGGTCAACCTCGACCGATATGTCGCCGAGCGGGCGGCCGAGCTCCTGTACGCGAACCCGGTACCCGACAAGGTCAGGACCGCCGCCTACCAGGTCCTCAAGACCACCAAGGGCGTCAGCGACCTCGGCCGGAGCAAGGACCCGTTGGGCCGCTCCGGCCAGAAGCTCGCCCTGCCCGTCTCGTCCAGCAAGGGGTCGGTGCTCAAACAGCAGCTCCTCGTGGACACCACGGCCATGACGCTGCTGGCCGAGTACACCGACCTCAACGACGGCGGCAAGACGATGCTCGGCCAGTCCGGCGTGGAGACGTTCAAGGCCGGCTGGACGAACGACAAGCCCGCCGTTCCAGACGTGAGCTGACCCGAGCCTTCGCCGCAGCCCTGGCCTCCGCGCCAGGGCTGCGGCTACCCAGGGCCGTCACCGAGTACCACCTCGGGCTGCTCGCCCCACATCTCATCGAAGGGACCACCATTCGCCCCCCACGTAAACCCTCCGCTCCACTCGATCCGGGCGATGAACCATAGTTGCGCGTCCCGC
>NZ_JBFBCE010000170.1:0-6979 GCF_040689595.1 Streptosporangium sp. NPDC051023
GGCGGCTCGCCCAGCTCGGCGCCGCGGCCGAGGCGGCGGGCGCCGAGTGCGAGCGGCTCGCCAGGGCCGTGCGGGCGGCCGAGGAGGCCCGTGACCGTGACGCGGCCGGGCTCGCCGAGCTCGAGGAGCGGCTCGCCGTCGCGACGGCCGAGGTGGAGCTGGAGGCGGAGCCGACCACCGAGATGCGTGAGGAGCTGGCGGAGATCTGCTCGACGGCCAGGCAGTCCGAGATGGAGGCCCGCCTGGCCGTACGGACGGCGGAGGAGCGGGTCAGAGGCATCGCGGGCAAGGCGGACGAGCTCGTACGCGCGGCCGAGCGGGAACGCGAGGAGCGGGCCAGGGCCGCGGAGCGGCGCGAACGGCGGCGCAGGCAGGCGCTGGTGGCTCAGTCGGTCGTCCGCGGGGCCGAGCTGACGCTGGACAGGCTGGAGATCTCGCTTGCCACCTCGGCCGCCGAGCGCGACGAGGCCGAGCAGGCGCGTGGCCAGATCGACGTCTCGCTCAAATCCGTCAGGCTCAGGGTCAGGGAGCTGTCCGGGGAGCTGGACAAGCTGGTCAACAGGGCGCACGGCAGTGAGGTCGCCAGGACCGAGCGGCGGATGCGCCTGGAGCAGCTCGAGATCAAGGCGGTCGAGGAGTACGGCGTCGAGCCGGACACGCTCATCGCCGAGTACGGCCCCGCGGAACCGGTTCCCACGCTCGACGGCGACCCGGTGCCCTACGTGCGGGAGGAGCAGGAGAAGCGGGCGAAGGCCGCCGACCGGCAGATGGCCCAGCTCGGCAAGGTCAACCCGCTCGCCCTTGAGGAGTTCGCGGCTCTTGAGGAGCGGCACGCGTTCCTCACCTCGCAGCTTGAGGACCTCAAGAAGACCAGGCGTGATCTGCTGCTCGTCGTCAAGGAGGTGGACGATCGGGTCGAGCAGGTGTTCGGCGCCGCGTACGCGGACGTGGCCCGCGAGTTCGAGGGGATCTTCACGCGGGTCTTCCCCGGTGGTGAGGGCAGGCTGCTGCTCACCGACCCGGAGAACATGCTGACCACCGGCGTCGAGGTCGAGGCCAGGCCGCCGGGCAAGAAGGTCAAGCGGCTCTCGCTGCTGTCGGGAGGTGAGCGGTCGCTGACCGCCGTCGCCTTCCTCGTCTCCATCTTCAAGGCGCGGCCCTCGCCGTTCTACGTGATGGACGAGGTCGAGGCGGCGCTCGACGACACCAACACCCAGCGCCTGCTGACCCTGTTCGAAGAGCTGCGACAAACGTCACAGATCATCATCATCACCCACCAGAAGCGCACGATGGAGATCGCCGACGCCCTGTACGGCGTGTCGATGCGTGGCGACGGAGTGAGTCAGGTCATCAGCCAGCGCCTGAGGGAGAACGACGCGGGCTGATGGCACGCCCAAGTCGACAAGATCCACAGGGCGCGTCTTGACCCGGGGGGTCGGAGCATTCAGGGGCGTCTGGAAAACTGTGGTCTTGTGGATGGCTATCTCGGCATAATCGCGATCGTTGTCGTCGTCGCCCTGCTGGCGGCGGGCGGCATGGTCCTGCTGCTCAGGCCGCGGGGCAAGGCGGCTCCTCCGGTCGAGCCGCCTGAGGTGCGGCCCGTTCCCGGGCAGGAGCAGGCACCTCCCGCCGGAGTCGCCCAGGATGACGACGCGGCGACCACCACCCTCCCACCGCCGGTCAAACCGGCCGAGCCCATGGTCCTCCCCCCGGTCGTCGAGGTTCCGCCGCCCTCCGCGGGCCGGATGGTACGGCTGCGCGCCCGCCTCGCCCGGTCGCAGAACACCCTCGGCAAGGGGCTGCTCGACCTGCTCTCGCGGGATCGTCTCGACGACGACACCTGGGACGAGATCGAGGAGACCCTGATCACCGCGGACGTCGGCGTCGCTCCGACGCAGGCGATGGTCGAGGAGCTGCGGACCAAGGTGAAGGTGCTGGGCAGCAGGACGCCCAGCGAGGTGCGCGGGCTGCTCAAGGAGCAGCTGCTCGCCCAGATCGGCACGGACACCGACCGCACCCTGCACGTCAAACCGCACGGGGAGCGCCCGGCGGTCGTGCTCGTCGTCGGCGTCAACGGCACCGGCAAGACCACGACCACCGGCAAGCTGGCGCGTTCCCTCATCGGCGACGGAAACAGGGTCGTGCTCGGCGCGGCCGACACCTTCCGCGCCGCCGCCTCCGACCAGCTCCAGACCTGGGGCGACCGGGTCGGGGCCGAGGTTGTGCGCGGTCCTGAGGCGGGCGACCCGGCCTCCGTGGCCTTCGACGCGGTGGCCAAGGGCATCGAGGACAAGGTCGACGTGGTCATCGTGGACACGGCGGGCCGCCTGCACACCAAGACCGGCCTGATGGACGAGCTCGGCAAGGTCAAGCGCGTCATCGAGAAGAAGGCGACGGTCGACGAGGTCCTGCTCGTCCTCGACGCGACCACGGGTCAGAACGGCATGCGTCAGGCCAGGGTGTTCGCCGAGGTCGTGGATGTCACCGGCATCGCCCTGACCAAGCTCGACGGCACCGCGAAGGGCGGCATCATCATCTCCGTCCAGCGTGAGCTGGGCGTCCCGGTCAAGCTGGTCGGCCTCGGCGAGGGGCCGGACGACCTGGCCCCGTTCGACCCCGAGGTCTTCGTCGACGCGCTCCTCGGCGACTGAGGCCCGGGCCCGGCCTTCCTCGGGCCTTTGAGGGCGTGCCGGGGCGCGGCCGTTGTGCCGCGTCCCGGCCGCCTGTCACTCCCCGACGAGCGCCCCGCCGTGCGTGACACGTTCCCCGGCGGCGGGCAGCGGGCCGATGGGCACGACCAGCGGGGTGCCCGTCACCGGATCCTCGATGACCTTGGCGGCCAGGTCGAAGACTTCCGCCAGTAGTCCCTCGGTGAGGACGTCGCCGGGAGGCCCGGCGGCGACGACCCTGCCGTCGCGCATGGCGACCAGGTTGTCGGTGTAGCGGGCGGCGAGGTTGAGGTCGTGCAGGACCATCACCACCGTACGGCCGAGCTCGTCGTGGAGCCGCCTGACGAGCTCGAGGACCTCGATCTGGTGTGCCAGGTCGAGGAAGGTCGTCGGCTCGTCGAGCAGCAGCAGGTCGGTGCCCTGGGCCAAGGCCATCGAGATCCAGGCGCGCTGGCGCTGCCCGCCGGACAGCTCCTCGAGCGGGCGTTCGCCCAGGTCGAGCAGGCCTGTCATGGACAGGGCCTCGTTGACGGCGGACTCATCGCCTGACGACCACTGCCGGTACCACGTCTGGTGCGGGTGCCGTCCCCTGGCCACCAGGTCGGCCACGGTCAACCCCTCGGGGGCGGTCGGTGCCTGCGGCAGCACCCCCAGGATCTTCGCCACCTCCCTGGTCGGCATCCTGTCGATGCGTTTGCCGTCCAGCAGCACCTCGCCGCCCGACGGCTTCAGCAGCCGCCCGAGGGCGCGGAGCAGCGTGGACTTGCCACACCCGTTCGGTCCGATGATCGTGGTCACCGTCCCGGCCTCGATCCCGAGGTCGAGCTCATCGACGATGACGCGGTCGCCGTACCCGAGCTTGACGCCGACGGCTCGTAGTCTCAAGAGCGTGCCTTTCTGCGTGCGCGAACGAGAAGATAGATCAGGTAAGGGGCGCCGAGGACCGCGGTGACCACGCCGACCGGCAGCTCGACGGGGCTGAACGCGGTCCGCGCGACCAGGTCGGCGGCGGCGGTGAGAACGGCGCCGGTGAGCGCGGAGACAACCAGCGGTGGCTGAGCCGCCCCGGCCAGGCGCAGCGCGACCTGTGGCGCGGCCAGCGCGACGAAGGCGATGGGTCCCGCCGCCGCGGTCGCGACCGCGGCGAGCAGCACGGCGGCCAGGATCATCATGCTCCTGGCGAGGTTCGAGCGCACCCCGAGGCCGGTTACGGTCTCGTCGCCGAAACGCAGCGCGCCGAGGGAACGGGCACCGGCCAGAACGGGCGGGACGAGCACGGTGAGCGCGATCGCGACGGGGAGCACGTGTTCCCAGCCCCTGCCGTTCAGCGAACCGCTGATCCAGACCATGGCGCGGCCGCTGTCGTTGACGTCGCCGACGGTCAGCAGCCAGTACTTGACGTTGGTGAACACCGCGGAGACGCCGATGCCAACGAGCACGAGGCGGTAGCCGTCCAGGCCCCCGCGCCAGGCCAGCGTGTAGACGGCGAGCGCTCCGGCCGTCCCGCCGAGCAGGGCCAGCAGGGGGACGCCCAGCGTGGCCAGCGTGCCGCCCGCGCCGCCCGCCGCGCTCGACGTGGCCACGATGACCGCGACCACGCTCACGCTGGCTCCCGGGGTCACCCCGAGGATGTCGGGGCTGGCCAGCGGGTTGCGGGCGATGGCCTGGGTGATCGCCCCGGCCAGGGCGAGCGCCGTGCCGACGAGGACGCCGGTCAGCGCGCGGGGAAGCCTGAGCTCCATCACGACGAGGTGGGCGGGACCGTCTCCCACGACGGCCCCGGCCACCTCGGCCAGGCTCATCGGGATGTCGCCGATCCGCATGCCGAGGCCCGTCAGCAGCACGGTCGCGGCCAGCATGACCAGGGCCGTCGCGGCCGAGCGCGGGCGCAGGGCCCACGAGGCGGGGCCCGCCCGCAATGGCCGCCCATGTCCCGCACGCGGGTACGGCGCCGGGTCGCGGCTGGTCGCGGTCACAGCCGGACCGGCTTCCTGCGGCGGACCAGGGCGACGAAGAACGGCGCGCCGAACAGGGCGAGCACGACCCCGACCTCCAGCTCGCCGGGGCGGGCGACCACCCTGCCGATCACGTCGGCCAGCAGCAGGGCCGTCGCGCCCGTCAGCCCCGAGTACGGCAGCAGCCACCGGTGGTCGGGCCCGGAGAACGGGCGGGCCAGGTGGGGGACCATCAGGCCGACGAACGACAGCGAGCCGCAGACCGCGACCGAGGCGCCGCTGAGCAACGTGATCGCGGCGACGCCGACGGCGCGGGTCAGGGTGACGTTCTGGCCGAGGGCCCGGGCCACGTCTTCGCCGAGGGAGATCGCGTTGAGTCCGGGGACGTTGACCAGCGCGAGCAGGAGACCGGCGGCGACGAACGGCAGCGCCTGCGCGACGACCTCGCCGTCGCGGCCCGCGATCGAGCCCGCCTGCCAGAACCGGAAGACGTCCATCGCCTGCTCGTCCATCAGGACCAGGGCCGAGGTGAGCGCGTAAAGGAAGGCACTGACCGCTGTTCCCGAGAGGGCCAGGGTCACCGGGGTCGGACCACCCCGGCCGCCCGCCATGCCGAGGGCGAAGACCGCCGCGCTGGCGGCGAGGGCTCCGGCAAGGCCGAACCAGATGTAGCCGTACAGGCCGGTCACGCCGAGCGCCATGATGCCGAGCACCATCGCGAACGCCGCGCCCTGGGTGACGCCGAGCAGTCCGGGGTCGGCCAGCGGGTTACGGGTGTGGCCCTGCATGAGCGCGCCCGCGACGCCGAGCGCGATGCCGGCCATGACGCCGACGGCGGTCCTGGGAACGCGCAGCGACCGTACGACGATGTCGTTCTCCGTGCCGGTGTGGGCGGTCAGGGCGTGCCACACGTCGCCGGGCGGGACCGGCTTCGCGCCGACCATGAGACTCAGCACGACGGCGACCAGGAGGCCCGCGAACAGCCCGGCCAGGATGAGCGGCCGGTGCCCGCGGGTGGTTCCGAAACCGGGAGAGAACCGCGCGGTGACCGTCGATGTGCTCACGCGCCGCTCCTCTCGCTCGCCGGAACCCGGACGTCGGCCGCCGTCGGCCGTCGCGGGTCGTTGTTCGCCGCCGGACCTCCTGGACGCCGGCCGAATCCCGAACCTCGTTTGCCGGACCCGGAACGAGTATGCCAGTTTAGGTATGCCTAATCTAATTTAGGTTTGCCTTACCTTGGAGGTTGTCCCGATGAGAACGTCGCGCGCTGTGGCCCTCGGGGTGGTGGGAGCCGTACTGTCCGCGGGGCTCGCGGCCTGTGGCTCGGGCACCACGGGTAGCACGGGCACCACGGGCACCACGGGCACCACGGCGAGCGCGCCGCCGGCCGCGCAGGCCGGTACGGCGGCAGCCGACGCGGCGGTGTTCCCCCGCACGGTGAAGCACGCCATGGGGGAGACCACGATTGCGGCCAGGCCCGCCCGGGTCGTCGCCCTCGACCAGAGTTTCGTCGACGCGGTCCTCACCCTGGAGACGGACGTCGTCGGGTTCACCACCTACCGGGCGATCGACGAAAAGCTCCCCGACTACCTGACCCCGGTCCTCGGCCATGCCGGGCAGGCCAGGTCCGTCGGCACCCTGGAGCAGCCGAGCCTGGAGCAGATCATCGCCCTCAAGCCCGACCTGATCGTCTCGGCGAAGGTCCGCCACGAGGCGCTGTACGACAAGCTGTCGAAGATCGCGCCGACGGTGTTCAGCGAGACCACGGGGGCGATCTGGAAGGAGAACCTCAGGCTCATGGGGCAGACCCTGGGCAAGGAGGATCTCGCCGAGCAGAAGATCAAGGCCTACCAGGACCGCGCGGCCACGATCGGTGAGTCCATCAAGAAGAAGGCGGGCGAACTGCCGACCGTCTCCGTCGTCCGCTTCGCCGGGGAGCCGACCGTCCGCCTCTACGTGGAGAACTCCTACTCCGGGCTGGTGCTGAAGGACGTCGGCTTCCCCAGGCCGAAGGACCAGCCGACCACGACCGAGACGATCGCGGTGGACATCAGCCAGGAGAACATCTCCCAGCTCGACGCCGATCACATCTTCGTCGCCTCCTACCCGGACCCGGCGGTCGAGCCGATCAAGAAGAAGTTCGAGGCCAACCCGCTCTGGGGCAGGCTCAAGGGCGCCAAGCACGACGTCACCGACGTCGTCTGGATGAGCGCCGTCGGCATCCAGGGCGCGCACGCCGTCCTCGACGACGTCGCCACGGTCTTCGGGGTCGACCCCGCAAGGGCCGCCTGACCCCGCGACGCCGTCCAGGTCACCCCGGGCGGTGACGTCGACGAGGTCGCCGTCTCACGGGCC